>NZ_QSQO01000006.1:0-106689 GCF_003436775.1 Collinsella sp. TF11-5AC | reverse complement strand
GGACCTCAGGACGCTCTTACACCACGTCTGCGCGCGCCACCTTCGAATCGCTCAAAGGAGGCAATTTGCTCTCGATTTTGCTGCTACTAAATTGGTGACAGTACTCATATTTGCCACTTTTTGCCCACGAGGTGTTCAGAGGAGCTCTCGACAAGCATCTAACGCTACAATAACTACCACGTGGCTGGGTTTGCCGGCCGAATGTGCGATGCCGTGGGAGGGGACATGGTCGAGTTTACAAAGACGATTAAAGATCCGTTGGGACTGCATGCCCGCCCGGTTGCGCTGCTCTATGACATTATTGCCAAGCATCGTAGCAACGTATCGGTCAGCATCGGCGATCGCCATACCGACGGCCGCGATGTAATGGGGCTCATGGCTCTCTACGGCGAGTGCGGCGAGGACATCATCTTCCGCATTTCGGGCGTAGACGAGGCTTCCTGTGTCACATCGATTAGAAACCTCTCGCTCTAAGCATGACAGGGCGTGGTAAAGGATGGTCCTTTGCCGCGCCCTTTTGTTTCATATAGGAAACTTTTCCGAAAACTGAATAGGGACCCTTTCCAAAAAGTTAACCACGTGCTAGTTTACTATAGCGAACATAGACGTGGTTAACTTTTGCTGCGTCGATGTTGAGGACGAACTGACGTTAGGAGCACACTCATGTCTTGCGGACCGCAGATGCCGGCCATGCCGCTTTCGATGGTGAAAGCGGGCGAAACCGTGCACGTGTCTCGTGTAAAGGGCAATGAGGACATGAAGCACCACCTCAAGGACCTCGGCTTTGTCGAGGGCAGTGAGGTTCACGTGGTGAGCTCGAGTGGCGCCAATATCATCGTCACCGTGCTGGGCGCACGCTTTGGTATCGATACCAAGGTCGCCATGCACATCATGACCGTCGGTTAGTTCGCAGCATTTCATTAAAGCTGAAAGGGGGAAAAGAATATGAAGACGTTGGGTGACGTTAAGGTGGGCGAGAGCTCTACCATCGTCAAGCTTCACGGCGAGGGCGCGCTTCGCCGTCACCTTATGGACCTGGGCCTCATCAAGGGCACTTCGTTCAAGGTCGTTAAGGTTGCACCGCTCGGAGATCCGGTCGAGATCAACGTGCGCGGCTACGAGCTTTCCATCCGCAAGGAGGAGGCTGCCGTCGTCGAGGTCCAGTAAGGGCCCGCTGCAACTATTTATGTAGATAAAGTTAGGTTTTTCTAACTTATATTTGCAATGTTGAAGCACATTATCCAGCCCGCGCGGAGAAAGCAGCGCGGGCACACAAGGAAGAAGGATTGAATGGCGGATTCTCAGATCCATGTCGCGCTGGCGGGTAACCCCAACTGCGGCAAGACCACGCTTTTCAACCTGATTACCGGCGCCAACGGCTACGTTGGCAACTGGCCCGGCGTCACGGTTGAGAAAAAGGAAGCCAAGCTCCTGAGTGACAAGAACGTCACGATTACGGACCTCCCCGGCATCTACTCGCTTTCCCCCTACAGCCCCGAGGAGCAGTGCTCGCGCGATTACCTCATGAGCGGCGAGCCCGATGTCGTCGTCCAGGTGGTCGACGCCACCAACCTCGAGCGCAACCTGTACCTGGCGCTTCAGGTTATCGAGACCGGCCTGCCCGTGGTCGTTGCCCTCAACATGGCCGACCTGGTCGAGAAGAACGGCGACAAGATCGACACGGACAAGCTCTCCAAGAAGCTCGGCTGCCCGGTCATGATGATCTCGGCCCTTAAGAACAAGGGCATCAACGAGCTGTTCGAGCAGGTCAAGAAGTCCGCTGCTTCCAAGGGCCAGGTGCCGGAGCACAAGTTCGATTCCTCCATCGAGGACGTTCTGGACCACATCGAGAACAATCTGCCGGCGAGCGTTCCCGCCAACAAGCGTCGCTACTACGCCGTCAAGCTGTTCGAGCGCGACGCGGACGCCTGCAAGCTCATCAACCTCACCAAGGAGAAGGCCGCTCGCGTGGAGCAGCTGGTCGCTCAGTGCGAGCAGGATTGCGACGACGACGCTGAGTCCATCATCACCGGCGAGCGTTATGGCGTGATCGCCCACATCATCGACGAGTGCCTTACCAAGGCTCCGGCCAAGATGAGCACTTCCGAGAAGATCGACCGCGTGGTTACCAACCGTATCCTGGGCCTGCCGATCTTTGTGGTCATCATGTTCTGTGTGTACTACATTGCCGTCTCTACCTTGGGCGGCACGGTGACTGACTTCACCAACGACCAACTCTTCGGCACCGACGGCTGGTACGTGCTCGGTCAGGGCCGCGATGCCTACGACGCAGCTGTTGAGGCTGCGGGCGACAACGCCGACTCGGTCGACCCGGCACAGTATGGGCCCTATGTCCCGGGTATCACCACCATGGTGCACGACGCCCTTGTGGCGGGCGGCACCGAGGACGGTGGCCTGGTCGATTCGCTGGTCTGTGACGGTATCGTCGGCGGTCTGGGCGCCATCTTCGGCTTCGTGCCGCAGATGTTCCTGCTGTTCGTGATGCTGTCTTTCTTGGAGGACTGCGGCTACATGGCCCGCGTCGCCTTCATCATGGACCGCGTGTTCCGCCGCTTTGGCCTGTCCGGTAAGTCCTTCATCCCCATGCTCGTGTCCTCGGGCTGCGGCGTCCCCGGCGTCATGGCCACCAAGACCATCGAGAACGAGAAGGACCGCCGCATGACGGTCATGACCACCACGTTTATTCCCTGTGGCGCCAAGCTGCCGATCATCGCTCTGCTCATGGGTTCCATCATCGGCGATTCTTCCACCACCGCCGCATGGATCAGCCCGCTGTTCTACTTCTTGGGCGTCTTCGCCGTCATCGCCTCGGGCCTCATGCTCAAGAAGACCAAGCTCTTCGCCGGTCGCCCGACGCCGTTCGTTATGGAGCTTCCCGCCTATCACTTCCCGGCGATCCGCTCTTGGGCGCTGCACGTGTGGGAGCGCTGCTGGGCCTTTATCAAGAAGGCCGGCACGGTCATCTTCGCCTCTACCGTCGTGGTTTGGTTCCTCTCCAACTTTGGTAGCTATAACGGCTCCTTTGGCTTCCTGCCTGCGATGGACGGCATCCCCGAGGAGTTTATGGACTACTCCGTGCTCGCCATGCTGGGCAACCTGGTCGCCTGGATTTTCGCCCCGCTCGGCTTTAGCACCTGGCAGGCAACTGCGCTGACTGTCTCTGGCCTTGTCGCCAAGGAGAACGTCGTCGCCACCGCCGGCTCGCTGCTCTCCGTCGCCGATGCTGGCGAGACCGACCCGAGCCTGTGGACCGCGTTTGCGGGCATGTTCCCCACCATGGGTGCTTGCGTGGCCTTTGGTGCCTTCAACCTGCTGTGCGCTCCGTGCTTTGCCGCCATGGGCACTATCCGCAACCAGATGGACTCCGGCAAGTGGACCGCGATTGCCATCGGCTACGAGTGCGCCTTCGCTTGGGTGATCGGCCTGTTCATCAACCAGTTCTACAACCTGTTTGTGTTGGGCCAGTTTGGTATTTGGACGATTGTAGCCATCGTGCTGCTGGTTGCGATGCTCTTCCAGATCTTCCGTCCCATGCCCAAGCATGCATGGACCGACGAGGATGAGACCAACACCGCTTCCGCCGCAGTTTCCGCTTAAGTCCGAATAAGGATTAGCCCCTTTCCACGAGCCCGGGTGTCCCAGCGACACTCGGGCTTTTTGGTGAGGGAGATGTGGCGTTTCCGCAGATAAAACCGACCAAAATAAACCTGCCCCTTTTTGGTAGGTGGAGAATGGGGTAAAGTAAGTGATGGTTAACTAGAGGAGGCTTGCTATGGCACCTATCGATATTGTTGTACTGGCTGTTATCGGCATTGCGTTTGTCGCCGTGTGCGTGCGCATTTATCGTAAGGGCACTTGCGCCGACTGCGCTCAAGGTGGCGTTTGCACAGGACATTGCTCCAACAAAAAGACCTGCGCCGCACTTAAGGGCGTAGACAAAATCGCCGAAGACTTGGGCCGCGGTATTCATTAGCCGACTGGCGTTTGAGCGTATATGACTGCGGATACGGCAGTTGCTGATACGATAGGGTCGTTAGCAACTGCCGCCGAGCGGCTCAAACGAAAGGAACCCTGTATGGAGTCCTCCGCCTATCCGATGCTCTTTAGTCCGATCAAGGTCGGTACGACCGAGGTCAAGAACCGCGTCTTTATGCCGCCGGTGTCCACCAACCTGGCCGATCATGGCTATGTGACCGACGACTTGGTCGATCATTACCGTGCCCGCGCCAAGGGAGGTGTGGGCCTGATCATCACCGAGGTCGTGACGGTCGAGCCCACCTATACCTATCTGCCGGGTGACATGTGCTGCTACGACGACACGTTTATCCCTGGCTGGGAAAAGCTCGCCGCAGCCGTCCACGAGTATGGCTGCAAGATCATGCCGCAGCTCTTCCATCCCGCCTACATGGCCTTTAACATTCCGGGCACGCCGCGCCTCATCGCCCCGTCCTTTGTGGGCCCGTCTTATGCCCGCGAGGCACCGCGCCCCATCACAGTTGATGAGATTCACGAGCTCACGCATCAGTTCGGCGACGCCGCCGTGCGTATGCAGAAGGCCGGCGTCGATGGCGTCGAGGTCCATGCGGCACACGCCCACGGTATGCTCGGCGGCTTTTTGACTCCGCTCTATAACAAGCGTACCGATGAGTACGGTGGCTCGCTCGACGCCCGCATGCGCTTTTTGCTCGAGGTTATCGCCGAGATTCGCGAGCGCTGCGGCAAGGATTTCATCATCGACGTCCGCATCTCGGGCGATGAGTACACCGATGGCGGCTTGACCCTCAACGACATGATCTACGTCTCGCGCCGCCTGGAGAAGGCCGGCGTGGACATGATTCACGTGTCGGGCGGTACCACCATCAAGCGCGGCTCTGCAATTCCCGCTGCCGGCACGCAGCAGGCCTCGCACGCCGCCTGCTCGCGCGAGATCAAAAAGCATGTGAACATTCCCGTTGCCACGGTCGGCCGCATCAACGAGGCATGGATTGCCGAGGAGCTGATCGAGGACGGCGCCGCCGACATCTGCATGATGGGTCGCGCCAATCTGTGCGATGCCGAGTTCTGCAACAAGGCCGCTGCCGGCAACGCCGACGACATCCGCTCTTGCATCGGCTGCCTGCGCTGCCTGAACGGCATTATGTTTGGCAAGCGCATCTCCTGCACCGTCAATCCGGACGTGGAGCGCGACGAGGCTGGCTACGAGCCTGCCGCTGAGGCCAAGAACGTGCTTGTTGTGGGCGCTGGTCCTGCGGGCATGGAGGCAGCCTACATTGCCGCCAAGCGCGGTCACAACGTGGTGCTCGTGGATAAGCAGGACGAGCCGGGCGGCGAGATGCGTATCGCGGCCGTTCCGCCGGCAAAACAGGAGCTCACCCGCGTGATCAAGTACCAGTATCGCCGTCTTGCTAAGGCGGGCGTGAAGTGCGTCTTTGGTACCGAGCTTTCGGCCGAGGACATTCAGCGTGACTACGCGGGCTACGAGGTTGTCCTGGCTTATGGCGCCGAGCCCATCGCCCCGGCCTTCATGCAGGGATTTAAGCAGGTCATGACGGCCGACGACCTGCTGGGTGGCAAGGCCTTCCCGGGCAAGAAGATTGTCATCGTGGGCGGCGGCGCCGTCGGTTGCGAGACGGCCGACTACCTGGCCCCACTGGTCAACGATCTGTCGCCGGCCAATCGCGACGTCACCGTTATCGAGATGACCAAGACGCTCGCCGCCAACGAGGGTGGTGCCGGTCGCGCGGTGCTCATCACGCGCATGCTCTCCAAGGGCGTCCACGTGCTGACCGAGGCCAAGGTGACCGAGATCACCGAGGATGCCATCAGCTACGAGAAGGATGGCGAGGCCCACACCATCGCCGATGCCGATACGCTGGTGCTCGCCATGGGCTATCGTCCCAATACCAAGCTGGCCGACGACCTTGCCGCTGCCGGTGTTGCCACCCACGTGCTGGGCGATGCCAACAAGTGCGGCAACATCCGCGATGCCATCGGCGATGGCTACAAGGTTGCCTGCGAGCTCTAGTCAACTCCTTGTTGCGTGGGGGCAGGTTACTTTGCACCAACTTGGTGCATGTAAATCTGGCCCCATTGCACCATTGCGGCTTCATGGAGTAGCGCCCGTACGCATCGAATTTCTCCTCTCATAGATGTGCGGCACAAAGAGCCCCGAGTTCATACGAGCTCGGGGCTCTTTTCGTTTGGATTGCAGGCGTATTGACAGACGAAAACAGTCTGTGTCCGGTATTGAGCCATACGAAAGCGAAATTATGCGTCTTAATTCCGTACGCAAATAAAGACGAAAACCGTTTGCGTCTTTGATAAATCAGTACGCAAACGGTTTTCGTCTTATAATACGGTTATGAATGGTACGAAACGAGAGGGTTGTGCATATGGTTGTTAGAGAGAACCCTACAGTCGAATACAAGGAAAGCGTTACGCCGACGTTTCTTAAAACGGTGAGCGCCTATGCAAACTACGGGACGGGCAAGATTGAGTTTGGCGTTGATGACGAGGGCGTGGCTGTCGGCCTTGCAGATCCGGTCGCAGAGTGTCTCCGCATCGAGAACATGATTAATGACAGCTTGGATCCCGCTCCCCGTTACACGCTCGAGCGCGATGAGAAACACGGGACCGTAATCCTTACGGTTTATGAGGGCCAGGACAAACCCTATCGAAGCAAGGGAAAGGCCTACAGGCGAAACGATTCGGCAACGGTGGAGGTCGACCGGTTTGAGTATGGCAGGCTGACGCTCGAAGGCAGCAACGTAACGTTCGACGCGCTCACGTCGGCTCGCCAGGACTTGAGTTTTCACACGCTCGAGCATAAGTGTGTTGAACATCTCGGCATTTCCGAGCTAACGCCGGATATTATGCGCACGCTTCGCTTGCTCGGCAAAGATGGCTATACCAACGCTGCGGCGATTTTGGCGGATAAGAATGATTCTCCGGGCATCGACTGCGTCCGTTTTGGCGATACCGAGGATGTGATCTTGGACCGTGAGACGACGACAAATGTATCCGCAATTGAGCAGGTGGACAGGGCGGTGGCTATGTTTGCACGCTACTACCGTTTTGAGCGTATCGAAGGGATGGAGCGCGTCCAAACCGATCGAATTTCTCTTGAGGCATTCCGCGAAGCTGTTGCAAACGCTTTGGTGCATCGGACGTGGGACGTTCGAGCGAATGTTCAAATTGCCTTGTACGACGATCGTGTTGTTGTGACTTCGCCCGGATCACTGCCCGCCGGTTTGACGACGGAACAATACCTGTATGGGCAGATATCCGTGCTCAGAAACCCAATTGTCGCCGAGGTCTTTTTAAAGCTGGATTACATCGAGAAATTTGGCACGGGAATCGCGCGCATTAGACGTGCCTATCGCGATTCGATCAATCAACCAATTTTTGATGTTCGCGGCGGCATGGTGGCCGTCACATTGCCCGCTACCGATGCCTTTGAAGGGTCCGAGGAAGAGATCCAGGTTCTCAATGCCTTGTCGGGCGGGCGAATTATGTCGCGAAGCGAGATTGAAAAACAGACGGGGCTGAGCCGCATGCGGACGTTGGCGGCACTCGAATCTCTGCTTGAACGGAATGCAATCGTAAGGCAGGGAACCGGGCGGGCCACAAAATACGAGCGCTCATAGTCCAAAAGAGCCATGGTACAAGACGGACCCCAAGCCAGCGTTGGCTTGGGGTCCGTTATATCCCGGATGGTAACGGGCCGATTATTGTCAAGTTATAGCAAAGTATAGCGACGTACAGCAAAGTATAGTGAAATATAGCAAGCCGTATAGCGCGCCTTGACTATCAACCCTTGATTATCACCGTCCGTATTTCACAGCAACTTATAACAGGCTCGGGGTGCCAATTTGGGGTGCGGTAGTACTGCGTCACGAAAAGGGCCTATCTACTACGTTTAAGCCGCAGGGGTCAACCATAGTCGGCTTTTTCGAAAATCGACAAGCTGTCTACCTGCGGTTTTGTTTTCACGGTTTTCGGTATGGCCGAGGCTATCCGTGTTAACGTAGTAGATGGGCCACTTTTGTGGCAAGGGGGCCGATCTGCGGGCCAGGGTAGCTAAAAGAGCCCCGTCCCAAAAAGACTGATTGGGAGCTGGGGCGTGTCGATGCGATAGTATTACGTGGTGGAATTCGACAAACCGTGGGCTTCATCCGAGGGCTTTATGGAACAACACCAGCATTATCAGAGCCTGCAAGATCAGGCATACAACGCACTGCGCTCCAAAATTATCTATGCCGAGCTCAAGCCCGGCACGCGCCTTTCGGCGATTGGTCTGGAAAAGGAGACGGGGATCGGGCGCACGCCAATTCGCGAGTCCTTTGTGCGCCTGCGCGAGCAAGAGCTGGTGGAAACGCGTCCCAAGAGCGGCACCTACGTCTCTAAGATCAGCATGGAACACGCCGAGAATGCCTGTTTCTTGCGCGAGAAACTCGAAAGAAGCGTACTCATTAAATGTTGTCCGGCTGCCACGTCCGAGCAAAAGCATCGGCTCGAGCAGATTCTTGCCGAGTCCGAGTCGCTCGACCATAGCGAGACGCGTTGCTTTTTCGACTTGGATAACCTGTTTCATGAGACGTGTTTTGAGATTGCCGGTCGTCACATGCTGTGGGATTGGATGAAGAGCGTCAACACGCATTTTGAGCGATACAACTGGTTGCGTATGGTGTCGCAGGATCTGGATTGGGAGCCGATTCGTCGACAACATCGTCGGATTCTCGAGGCCATTAAGAGGGGCGATACCGACACGGCGAGCTACCTGGCAGAGACGCACTTGCACCTGATGCCCGAGGAGCAGGGCCCGGTTATCGCCTTGCATCCCGACTATTTCGAGCTGTCCAAAGACTCGTCTATCTAGCCCATCACCGCATCTGCTCGAGACGCAAAAACGATCCTGCTCACCTACAACGTTTTGCAAGCGAGATTTTTAAAAAAATGCCTAAAATGGCTCAGACTGCCGACAATTGGGAAACGGGGTGCGCTATGGCGCAGATGAGAATCAAGGACATTGCCGCCGAGGCGGGCGTGAGCCCGGCCACGGTCTCGCGCTATCTCAACAACCGCCCCGGGCAGATGACCGAGGAAACCCGCGCTCGCATCGCGGCGGTTATCGAGCGCACTGGCTATCGCCCACGTGCTGCTGCACGCAATCTACGCAGCTCACGCACCAACCTCATCGGCGTGATTCTGGCCGACATCACCAACCCGTTCTCCAGCGCCATGCTCGAAGGGCTTTCCGCTAGCGCCGCCGCGCGCGGCTGCTCGCTTATGACGGCCATTAGCGGCAATGACCCCGCCAAGGAAGCAGAGTCGCTCACTAGACTTATCGATGCCGGCGTGGACGGCCTGGTCGTCAACACCTGCGGCGACAACGACGAGGCAATCGTCGCAGCTGCGGGACGCCTGCCTGTTGTGCTGCTCGACCGCGATGTTGCCGCCGGCGGTGTCGATCTGGTGACCTCCAACAACCGTGAGCTGGTCGCCGGCCTGGTAGACGCCTTGGCCGCTGCGGGCAGCGAGCGCCTGTGCCTGCTCACCGAGGCGAGCGACGACAGCCCCGTGCGTCGCGAGCGCGCCGAGGGCTTTGCCGACGAGCTTTCGCGCCGCGGTCTTGCGGGCGAGGTCGTCACCTTGGCGGACGGTGGCGCCACGGGTGTCAGTCGCCTGGACGAGACCATCAGCGGCTATGCGGGTAAAAAGCTCGGCCTCATTGCCGTCAACGGCCTGGTCTTCCTGCGTCTGACCGAGGCGCTGGCCCAGCTCGGCCCCTCGTTGCCGGCGGGCCTTAAGATTGCGACGTTTGACGATTACCCCTGGAACCACGTGCTCTTTGGCGGTGTGACCACGGCCGCGCAGGACACCCTCACCATTGCCGAGCGCGTAGTCGAGCGTCTCTCCGAGCGCATCGACATCGTTACCACTACGGTGGGCGATGCCGCAAAGCTCGCCCCCAAGCGCATCGAGATACCCGGCCGCATCGAACACCGCGCTTCGACCTCGCGCTAGCCGCTCGTTCGCAATGGCCTGCTCAAGCACGTTTTTTGAGCGCTTGATACGCTTTAACCCTGCGGAAACATTTTTCTGCGATAGTATCTGCGATATAGACCAGTCGAAACCCGCCCGAAAGAAAGGGGAGCGACATGAACCAGCAGAACATCGATTACGTACTCCGCTCCGTAGAGCAGCGCGATATCCGCTTTGTGCGTCTGTGGTTTGTCGACATTCTCGGCCGCCTCAAGAACTTTGCCATCAGCCCCGAGGACCTCGAGGTCGCTTTTGAGGAGGGTATTGGCTTTGACGGCTCCGCCATCGAGGGCTTTGCCACGCCCGAGGAAGCCGACATGCTGGCGTTCCCCGATGCTTCGACCTTCCAGATCCTGCCGTGGCGCCCGAGCCACAACGGCGTCGCCCGTGTGTTCTGCGACGTGTGCACCCCCGATCGCAAGCCGTTTGCCGGCGACCCGCGCGATGCCCTGCGCCGCATGTTCCGCAAGGCTGAGAAGGCTGGCTATCTGCTCAACGTGGGCGCCGAGCTGGAGTACTACTACTTCCCCGACGAGCACACCCCCGAGCCGCTCGACAACGTGGGCTACTTCGATCTTTCGGTGAGCGATGCCGCTCGCGACCTGCGTCGCAACACGGTCCTCACGCTCGAGAAGATGTCCGTGCCCGTGGAGTACACCTTCCACGCCGCCGGCCGCTCGCAGCATGGCATGAGCCTGCGCCACGCCGAGGCCCTGAGCATGTCTGACGCCATCACCACGGCCAAACTCATCATTAAGCAGCAGGCCTACGAGAGCGGTTGCCACGCCTCCTTTATGCCCAAGCCGTTGGCGGGCGAGGACGGCAGTGCCATGTTCCTGTGCCAGTCGCTATTCGACCACGACGGCAACAACGTGTTTTGGGGCGAGGACGACGAGAAGTACCATCTCTCCGACATCGCCAAGCACTATATGGCTGGCATCCTGGCGCATGCCCGCGAGATCAGCGCCATCACCAACCCCACGGTCAACTCGTACAAGCGCATCACGACGGGCGGCGACTCCGTGCCACAGTACGCCACGTGGGGCCTGCGCAACCGCGCGAGTATGGTCCGCATTCCGGTCTACAAGCCCGGCAAGCAGCTGTCCACGCGCATCGAGCTTCGCAGCCCCGACCCCATGGCCAATCCGTACCTGGTCAACGCCGTCACGCTGGCGGCTGGTCTGGACGGCATCGAGCGCAAGCTGGAGCTCCCGCCCGAGGCAACGGCCGAGACGCTCAAGCTTACCGACCGTCAGATGGTCGAGGCCGGCTACGCGCCGCTGCCGCGCTCGCTCAAAGAGGCGCTCGACGTGTTTGAGGACTCGCAGTTTATGAAGGATGCCCTCGGCGAGCACATCCACAGCTTCTTCCTCAAAAAGAAGCGCGACGAGTGGCATAAGTTTGAGTCTACGATCACCGAGTGGGAGATCAAGCACTACCTGGCGAACTCCTAATCGCGCTGGCTTGTTCCAGTACGATTGAGCTCATTTCTTTGGAGGCCGATATGTCCGAAAAGAGTGCCCTGTTCATGGCGCGCACGACGCGCTTCCACGAGTTTGCCCGCAGCTTGACGACTACCCTGGGTGTCGAGGTGAGCCTGGCAACCCCTGATTCGCCAACTGCGGCGCACGACTTTGACCTGCTGATCCTCGATTCCGACGGCATCCGCAGCGACCGCATCGATCAGATTGCCAAGTGGCTTGACGATCGCGGCGGTGTCCCCATGTTGGTGATCGTCGACGATGAGGCGCTCGGTACCCTGCGCCTGCCGAATCACGCGCATGCCGACTTTGTGTGCCCCACGGCGACGCCCAACGAGCTTAAGGCTCGCGCGCAGCGCCTGATGGGCGAGGAGGAGACCGTCACCGCCGACGATGTGCTCAACATCGATAACCTCGAGATTAATCTGGCTACCTACCAGGTGACACTCGATAACGAGCCCATCGACCTGACGCTGATGGAGTACTCGCTGCTGAGCTTTTTGGCGACGCATCCCAATCGCGCCTACAGCCGCGAGGTGCTGCTGCACCGCGTGTGGGGCTTTGAGTACTGCGGCGGCACGCGCACCGTCGACGTGCACATCCGACGCATCCGCTCCAAGGTGGGCCCGCAGATCGCGGCACACATCACCACCGTCCGCGGCGTGGGCTATCTGTTTAAGGACTAGATTTCCACCACAAAGGGGACAGGCACCTTTGTGGTGGTTTTGACGCAGGTGCGGGTTCCTTTCGAGTTTGCAGCAGAACTTAAGCCTTCCTAAAAGATTGCGTTCTCGTACACGTACGCCCGCATATTGGGGTACAACTCAACGTGAACAATGATGGCCCGCCACGGTGTTTGGCGGGCCTTTGGTTATTTGACGAAAGGATCGCAGCTATGAGCGAGAACGATTCCCAGCGTCCCCAGGATGTTGGCAATGCCGGCGAGACTCAGCAGCAGCCGCGCGTGCAGGTGGAGTCGACGCCTGCCGACGGCAACAACATTCCCTACGTGCAGGCCTACGATACGCAGACCGGCAAGCCGCTGGGCGGCCAACAGGTCGTGAACAAGCACACGGTGGTCAAGACCAAGACCAAAAAGCTGCCGATCTTTATTACAGCGCTTGCCGGCTGCGCATGTGGTGCCCTGCTGGTCATTGCGCTCATTATGAGCGGTACGCTCGATATCGGTGGCGGCAAGAATGCCGTGACGGCGGGCGCTTCGGGTTCGTCGACGCAAAAGATCACCATCGACTCCGAGGACACCACGCTGGCCGAGGCCGTTTCTGCCAAGGCCCTGCCCTCTGTGGTTTCCATCACCGCCACTTCGAGCGGTGGCCAGAATGGCTCGCTTTCGCAGTCTGCCGACGAGTCGGACAACTCGGGCAGCGTCGGTTCGGGCGTGGTGCTCGATACCGAGGGCCATATCCTCACCAACAACCACGTGGTCGATGGCTATGACCAGTACGTAGTGACCATGGACGACGGCACCACCTACGAGGCCGAGTTCGTGGGCAACGACGCTTCGAGCGACCTGGCCGTCATCAAGCTCAAGGACGCCGACGCCTCCAAGCTCACGCCGATCGAGATTGGTGACTCCTCCAAGCTCAACGTGGGCGAGTGGGTCATGGCGATCGGTTCGCCGTTTGGCAACGAGCAGTCTGTCTCCACCGGTATCGTCTCGGCGCTCTACCGCTCCACGGCCATGAGCTCTACCAACGGTAACACCATCTATGCCAACATGATCCAGACCGATGCCGCCATCAACCCGGGCAACTCCGGCGGCGCGCTCGTTAACGACAATGGCGAGCTTGTGGGCATTAATTCGCTCATCGAGAGCTATTCGGGCTCCAGCTCGGGCGTGGGCTTTGCCATTCCGGTCAACTATGCCAAGAACATTGCCGACCAGATCATCGACGGCAAGACGCCGGTGCATCCGTACCTGGGCGCCACGCTTTCGAGCGTCAATGCACTTAACGCCCGCACCAACAAGCTGAGCACCGATAGCGGCGCGTATGTGGCGAGCGTCGTCGAGGACGGTCCTGCTGCCAAGGCCGGCATTCAGGAGGGCGATGTCATTACCAAGCTGGGCGACGACGAGATTACGAGCGCCGATGGCCTGATCATCGCACTACGCAGCCACGAGGTGGGCGAGAAGGTCGAGATCACGCTCATGCGCGGCAAGGAAGAGAAGAAGGTCACGGTCGAGCTGGGTTCCGACGAGGAGTTGCAGAACCAGCAGCAGAACGACAGCGCGACCGATACCGGCAACGGCGGTATTACCGACGAGCAGCTGCGCCAGTATCTGGAGGAGCTGCTTGGCCAGCAGGGCCAGGGTCAGGGCAACGGCCAGGGTTTCTAACGAGCTGTATCGCACATATCGAAGCCAGAGGGGCTGTTCCGCCAGCGCGGGACAGCCCCTCTTTTCGCGATGATCCCTTGGAGACGGAGGAAAACGGATCATTTAGAAACGGCAAGGGCATGGTTTGAACGCGCGATCCACTCCAGTTTGATGGCTGCCGATTCGGTGCGGTTTGAGACCGCTATTCGGCCCCATGGTGACCGGTGGTACTCTTGTATCCGTTTGAAATCGAGCGAAGGAGTGCCGCTATGGAGCAATCGAGCCTGTTTGGTGACGGCGTGGACATCGATACCGAAACGCCCGCGAGCACGGATACCGCTGCACCGGCCGATGCCCGTGCCCAGGCGGCAGCGCGTGCGGCCGAGCTGCGCCACGAGCTCGATTACCACGCCTATCGCTACTACATGCTCGATGCGCCCGAGATCACGGACGCCGCCTTTGACAAAATGCTCGTTGAGCTGCAGCAGATCGAGGCGACCTACCCCGACCTGGTGACGCCCGACAGCTATACCCAGCGCGTGGGCGGCTACGTGAGCGAGCAGTTTACACCGGTCACACATATGGCGCGCATGTATTCCATGGACGATGCTATGGATCTGGACGAACTTGACGCGTGGCTCCAGCGCGCCGAGGATGCGCTCGGTGCCGGCAGCGTCACCTATACCTGCGAGCTTAAGATCGACGGTCTGGGCGTGGCGCTTACCTATCAAAACGGCACCTTTATGCGCGCCGCCACGCGCGGCGACGGCACCACGGGCGAGGATGTGTCGCTCAATGTCCGTACCATCAAGGATGTGCCCATGCACCTGTCCGAGCCGGCGCTCGCCCACATGGGCGCCGACCGCGAGCGTACCATTGAGGTGCGCGGCGAGGTGTACATGCCCAAGGGCAGCTTTGTTCGTCTGAATGAAGAGGCCGATGCCGAGGGCCGCGACCCCTTTGCCAACCCGCGCAACGCCGCCGCCGGCAGCCTGCGCCAAAAGGACCCCAAGGTCACGGCGCGCCGCGACCTGGCTACCTTTATCTACGCCATTGCCGATACCGATCCGCTGCACGTCCACAGCCAGCGCGAGTTCCTGGACTGGCTGCGTAGCGCCGGCTTTAGCGTCAACCCCAACGTTGCCCGTTGCGCCACACCGGCTGAGGTTCACGAGTTCTGTGCCCAGGCGCTTGAGCATCGCGGCGACCTGGACTACGACATCGACGGCGTGGTCGTAAAGGTCGACAGCTTCCAACAGCAGCTCGACCTGGGCTTTACCGCCCGCGCGCCGCGTTGGGCCATCGCCTTTAAGTTCCCGCCCGAGGAAAAGCAGACCGTCCTGCGCGAGATTCGCATCCAGGTGGGTCGCACCGGCGTGCTCACGCCGGTCGCCGAGTTCGACCCGGTGACGGTCGCCGGCTCCACCATCGCGCGCGCCACGCTGCACAACATCGACGAGATCCGCCGCAAGAACGTGCGCGAGGGCGACACTATCATCGTGCACAAGGCGGGCGACGTAATCCCCGAGGTCGTGGGCCCGGTGCTCGACAAGCGCCCGGCCGATTCGGTCGACTGGCACATGCCCGAGGTCTGCCCCGTGTGCGGCAGCCCCGTGGTTCACGAGGATGGCGAGGTGGCCTACCGCTGCGTGTCCATCGACTGCCCCGCACAGCTCAAGGAGCGCCTGCTCCACTGGGTGAGCCGCGGCTGCATGGACGTCGACGGCCTGGGCGACGAGATCGTCGACAAGATGATCGCCGCTGGCCTGATCCACGATGTCACGGACTTCTACCAGCTCACGGTCGACGACATCGCCGGCCTGGACACGGGGCGCGTGTACGCCAGCTCCAACAGCAAAAAGGGCGTTAAGAAGGGCGATCCCATTCCGGTAGGCCTTAAGACGGCCGAGAAAATCATCGCCGAGCTCAACAAGTCCAAGAGCCAGCCACTCGGGCGTGTGCTGTTTGCCCTGGGCATCCGTCATGTGGGCAAGAGCGTGGGCGAGGTCATCGCCGAGCGATTCCTATCGATCGACAAGCTCATCTTGGCGAGCGAAGAGGATATCGCCGAGTGCGAGGGCATCGGTCCCAAGATTGCGGCGAGCGTCAAGCAGTTCCTGGCCGTGCCCGAGAACCTCGCCGTGCTGGAGCGCTTGCGTCAGGCGGGCCTGTCGCTCGAGGTCGACTTGGGCGCCGCGCATGCACAAGCCGCAGCCGACGCTGGGGTGGCGGGCGAGCTTGCCGACGCACAGCCGCTTGCGGGTCTGACCTTTGTGCTCACCGGCACGCTCGTCAACCGCACACGCGACGAGGCGGGCGCGGCGCTCAAGGTGCTCGGCGCCAAGGTCTCGGGCAGTGTTTCAAAGAAGACGAGCTATCTGGTCGCCGGCCCCAAAGCGGGCTCCAAGCTCACCAAGGC
The DNA here is from genome assembly GCF_003436775.1 of Collinsella sp. TF11-5AC. Taxonomy (NCBI): domain Bacteria; kingdom Bacillati; phylum Actinomycetota; class Coriobacteriia; order Coriobacteriales; family Coriobacteriaceae; genus Collinsella; species Collinsella sp. TF11-5AC. The sequence goes on along the minus strand of NZ_QSQO01000006.1, from coordinate 90,386 downwards.
CGAGCAGCTGGGTGTGCCCGTGCTGGACGAGGCGGCACTTGAACAGATTTTGGCGACGGGTAGGGTCCCGGAGGCATAATGATTTGTTGAGGAACTGCGCAGAGGCTCAGTTCCTCAACATCTCCTTATAGTGTTTGCCTGTTCAATTTCGATATCGTTTCCCTCGTATGATCCAGATGCGTCTACCGAGTCAAAGCGTGAGTAGGAAACTCTTGTCCCAACTTTGATTTGGGAAAGCTTGTCTTTGATTCGGCCAGATGAGGGGAATGTAATCCGGGTTTGCTTTCCAGCGTCGGTGTAGCGGGGACTGTTGTCTGTTTGGATTACGAGTTCCGTTCCCTCAATAGAATGAACGCTGCCGGCTCCAAAGACAAGGTAATCATCTCCTCCGCTATAGTGGGCTCTATCTGTGCATGAAGAAACGGATGCAAACATAGCGAAAATCACCAATATCGTAACCAGGGCAAAGGCCGTGGTGCCATAGCATTTTGATGGTGCCATCCGGTCTACCAAAAGACTGTTCCGTTCAATTTGACCATATTGGGCGTTGCATAGTTAATCGCTCGGGGATAAGTGTTCCATCCGTCGAATACTTCGAGCCACTGCAGTTCGATGCCAGAGCTTCCATTACGCCCAGTAAAATAGCCAGTTACCGTGACTGTATGACCTGATAGCTCGACGGATCCTTCACTGTTTCGGCTGTTGATCCACATATGATACAAGCCGATATTCCCTTGATCGATAGTTGCTCTGTACTGAGCGAATTGAGGCTGATAACCGAAAAATTGAGTATTAAGTGCTCTACCCTTTTGAGCGGCAAGACTTTTAAACGGAACAATTCCATCTGGGATGATCGTTCTTCCGTACTCGACGCCCTGATCATTGGTCTTATACGTTGTTGTGCCAGTGACGTTCCATATTTCTTTATAATAATCGGGATTAAATTGATTAGCGTTTGAACTGGTGAGACCGTAATGCATTGATACAGCGTACAAGGCAGAAACGACGCATGCATACTTATTAGTGCGGGCTTCAACTAATGATTCCGAGACTCCTCGGAACGGTATTCCGTTTAAATCGTCTATTTGGAAATGCAACATCAAGTCATCTTCATTGATAATGACTGCATCCCATGAAGTTGGGTTATTGCTTTGAGGTGCTATACCCTTTTCGGTGACAATCGGGACAGACCGTATATTGTTATAGTTGGTTACACAGTCTCTAGTTCCTGGCACCAAAGTTCCATATTCAATATCGTTGTACGAAATTAGTACGGTTGGGTTTGTGGCCTGTTGGCCGGAATAAGTTGAAATGGCGTTTGATAGAGAAGCTGAAATCGGAAGAATGGTATCGCCGAGGGTTATCTCCTTCAGAAGCCCAGGATATGATGCGTCAAGTATTAAATAACCGTAAGGGCTTCCTTCCCTTGTGACACTGATTTCATAGCCACAGATAAGGCCGATTTGTTGGCATACGGGAACGATTTGCTCGATCTCTAAGTTCGCGGATCCGTCGACGATGGGCAACAGGGAAAGCGCGTAGTCTTGTGCTAGGTCTGATGTAAAAGCGACGGATGAGTTTGAGTCGGCAGCGAATACTCTTGTTGGGCGTGACGCGGATAAGCCAATGATCGAGGCTAGGCCGAGAAGAAACGAGCGACGTGATTGAACTCTGGGCATAATGTCTCCTGCCTATGGGGGGCAATATGCTGTCATTTTATTTGCTACAAAATACAATCTAATTCGGATTAAGGTAAATGGATGGAATTGCTCGATAAATGGTAGTGATTAGCGGACCGGTATCGCGATCCTCGTCACATACGCTCCCGGATCGTCGCTGATGATGTCGTCGATGAGGGCGATTTCGCGCGAGGGACCGGCGGGGGACAGGTCGCGCTCGTGCATGTAATCGAGTAAGCGCTCATAGCGCGGGGCCGCCTGACCGTGCGTGCCGCGGAAGCTGACCGTCAGACACCGCGCGGCGGGACGTACTTCGACATCGCCCAGGTAATCGTCCGTGTCATCCAGCAGCAGAAAAACCTCGTCGTAGCCATCAAAGTCGCCGGCGGCAAGGCGTTCGGGCGCGATCCCGACGCCCAAGTTGCCCAGAAAGACAAAGGTCTCGTGCTGACCCTTCTGCAGCTGACGAATCTGCCATTCCAGCGCATATGCGTCGGTAGGGTTGACGCGTTCGCTCAGCACGGCGCAGTGAAGCTCGGGCGCATCGATTGTGCAAATGGTATCGAGCTCGGTGTTTAGGGCATCGTGCAGCAGGGCAAGTCGGTTATCGATCTTGCGCGACACGCGCTCCAGCTCGCTGCGCTTGCGCTCGATGAGCTCCTGCTGCTGAGCCAGCTGCCGCTGCATGAGGTTCACATCGCGCGTTGTCACAAACTCGCGGATTTGTGCGAGCGGCAAGTTGAGAACACGCAGGTGGCTGATGGTGTTGAGGGTGGAGAGCTGCCGCGATCCGTAGTAGCGGTACCCACTCGTCGGATCGACATATGCCGGTTCCAATAGCCCCATCTGTTCGTAATGGCGCAGTGTGCCCACGCTCAAATTGAGCAAGCGCGCCACCTCGCCAATGCGGAGCAGGCCCTCGGTGTGTTCGCTTGGCATGTCGGTCACAGGACCGCTCCTTTCGGTAAAACAGGGGAGAGGCGCTAGGCCTGCGTTGCCCCGCTACGCCATCAGCTTGTCAAAAGTTCCGCGGCGGTTGAGCACGGTAAATGCAATCACGCAGATGGCCGCCGACAGAATCGACCCGCACGGCGAGGCGATACCCATGGGGAACAGCGTGTCGGAATAGGCGTTCGACAGCAGCCATGCGCCGGGTACGCGAATGAGCGCCACGGCCAGCACGTTGTGCGCAAAGCCGATGTAGCTCTTGCCGTATGCAGCGAAAAAGCCGCTAAAGCAAATGTGGATGCCGGCAAAAATCGCGTCGAAAATATAGCTGCGCATATAGCCGGTGCCGGCGGCGACCACCGCGGGGTCCTTGGCAAAAAAGCCGATAAACGCCGGCGCCACCAGCCACATCAGCACCGTGATCAGGCAGCCGTACACCACCGAGATGGTCATGGCATCCTTGAGCACCTGGCGCGCGCGGTCGCCCTTGCCTGCGCCGGCGTTTTGCGCCGTGAGCGCGCTGACGGTAGCGCCCATGGAACTCGGCACGATAAACAAAAAGCTGATCATCTTTTCGACCAAGCCTACGGCGGCGGCATCAACCAGGCCGCGGTGGTTGGCGATGACGGTGATGAACATAAACGCCACCTGGATGCAGCCGTCCTGCACGGCTACGGGCACGCCGATCTTAAGGATGCTGCCGAGCACCTCGGGCTGGGGGCGTAGGTCGCTGCGCTTGAGGTGAATGTGCGTACGGCGGCTCTTGAGCCACACGAGCGCGAGAGCCACGCTCGCCGTCTGCGCGATGACTGTGCCGAGTGCCGCGCCTACGGGGCCGAGCCCCATGTGGCCGATAAACAGAAAGTCGAGCGCGATGTTGATGATGCATGCCACGCCAATCACGTACATGGGCGAGCGCGAATCGCCCAGCCCGCGAAAGATGGCCGAGAGGATGTTGTACGCGGCGATAAAGGGAATGCCGATAAAGCAAATGCGCAGGTAGGCGGCGGTGCCTTCGACCGCCTCGGCCGGCGTGCCAATGAGCGCCACGATCTGCGGGCACAGTGCGAGCAAGGCAGCGGCCAGTACCACCGAGACACCCATAAAGAGCGTGATGGTATTGCCGATAGCGGTCTCGGCGCGGTCAAACCGGCGCGAGCCCACGGCGTGGCCGACGATAACCGTCGTTCCCATGGCCAGGCCCACGAGCGTCACGGTAATGATATAGAGCGTCTGCGCGCCGTTGCCCACGGCGGTGATGCCGGCGGCGCCGCTAAACTGTCCCATCATGTACAGGTCGGCCATGCCGTAGAGCATCTGCAAAAAGTACGAGAGCATATAGGGCAGGGCAAAGACCGCGATGGTCTTAAGGACATTGCCGCGTGTGAGGTCGTGTTCCATAGGTGGGGCTTTCTGGCTGGGTTTGTTTACGTACCAGTGTAGTGAAAACCCTATAACGATTGTAGAGTCAAGGTTTGTGTTGGCAGCGGGGCGAAAAAGTCACGCTCCAAGCACGATGCTTTGACCCCTCCATGCTCCTCACCTCGCCTCAAACCATCACAACATTCGACGTTTTTTGCCAAAATTGGGAAAAGCATCGAATGTTGTGATGGTTTTTCTACCACTCGATCGGGTGGAATCGCTTTCTTGCGCACGAAGGTGTGCGGACCCGTGGGCAGGGGAATAAGGTTGGTTATCCGACTCCATTGGAGGGCTCATGGACCTGCCGATCGTCCTGTCCCATAAGACTGCCTGGCTGTACCACAACGTGGCGCGCCCGTCCGAGCCGCTCTCGCGAGCAAGCAGCCTATACGATGAGGACTCGCTTGCTAACGAAGCGGAGCCGACCGCGAGCCTGCCCAAATTGGGACTCGATGCCAAAGGGCTGAGGGCTTCAACGGCAGTTGGGATCGTTGCCGACTATCTGGTCTCGCTTGGTATTCCACGAGACGAGCTCGATCATATCGACACGCTCGTCAACTTCGATTTTGAGCGCTCGACGCCGGCTGGATTTAGGTGCCACGTGTTTGGAGCGCCGGTACCTCCAGGCCATCTTATCGAGGTGGCAGAGGGCCTTCTGGTGGTTGATGAGGCCATGTGCTTTGTCCAAGCGGGTTCGTGGATGAGCGAGCCTGAGCGGCTGGAATATGGCTACGAAATCTGCGCCCGTTACCATTTGAATCATCTGTCGACAGGCGATTATATCGAGATGGGACAGAGGTATACCGTTGCCGACTTGATTGCTTATTGCAATGAGAACCGATCTCGTCAGGGGGCTGTACGCGCGGTCTCCGTGCTCAAGCGCGTGCGCGATGGCGCGCGTTCGCCCATGGAGACGGCCACCGCAATCATGGTCGTAGCAAAACGTTCCCAGGGAGGGCTGGGATACGCCAAGATCGAGCTCAACCATCGGGTCGATGTTCCCAGCGAGTTCAAGTATCTTGCAAAGGCCGAGTATTTCGAGATCGACGTATATGCGCCTGCGAGTGGTACGGGGCTTGAATACAACGGCTCGGACCATCTTGATAAACAGCGCAGCGCGTCGGATGCGGAGCGTATGACCGTGCTGAGCGCGCTGGGCTTTAGGATGATCGTCCTCACCGGGACTCAGTTTGCCCATCAGCTGCAATTGCACCGGGCGATGAACGCTATCGCACTTGCTATGGGCCTTAAGTGCGACCGAAGCGAAGCGTTCCAAAAGCGGCAGAACGACCTGCGAGAATTCGTGATTCGTCACTGGGACGACGGCCTTTAGGGGCGTTCCGGCCCTTCTACGGGGTGCCGTGGGCAGGCAAACCATCACAACATTCGACGTTTTTTGTCAAAATCGGGAAAAGTATCGAATGTTGTGATGGTCTGTGCTGAGGATGGGCTTGGAAAGTCCGTTTTGCCCGAAGCGACCTGTCCTGTCGTACGGGTGTCGGCATGATTCTCTCGTGGGGTATTATGTTTTCCGAAGAATAAAACGCCGCGTGAGGGGAGGGCTGCGTGGACGGGCACGTGCAACATGACGGCTTTGGCCGCGACATTAACTACCTGCGCATTGCCGTTACCGACAAGTGCAATTTCCGCTGCATCTATTGCATGCCGGCCGATGGCGTAGCGCCCCGCGCGCACGACGAGCTGCTCAGCGCCGAGGAGATCGCCCGCTTTGTGCGCTTAGTGGCGGGGGAGGGCATTCGCCGCGTGCGCCTGACGGGCGGCGAGCCGCTGGTCAGCCGCCGTATCATCCCGCTCATTCGTGACATCCGCGCGATTCCGCAGATCGAGGACATCTCGCTTACCACCAACGGTGCCCTGCTGCCCAAGCTGGCGCCGCAGCTCAAAGACGCCGGGCTTGATCGCGTCAACATTTCACTCGATACGCTCGACCCCGTGATGTTTGGAAAGATCACGCGTCTGGGTCGGCTCGAGCAGACCATGGCTGGCATCGACGCGGCGCTGGCTTGGAGCTTTGAGCCCGTTAAGGTCAACTGCGTTGTGGCGCGCCGACTCAACCAGGATGTGGCGGCCCTCGCGCGGCTCACGCTCGACCGCCCCATCCACCTGCGCTTTATCGAATACATGCCTATCGGCGACGAACACACAAGTTCGCATTGCGCTGTGGGCCCGCATGCGCCCGCGCTCAATCCCGAGCTGTGGGACGCGAGCGATACCGTGCCGAGCGACGAGCTGCGGGCGCGCATCAATGCCGGGGCTGCCGCGGCGGGACTGGGCGAGCTCGAGCCGCTCGACATCAACGACGCTCCTGCCGGCGCGGGCCCTGCGCGCTACTGGCACTTTCCGGGTGCGGCGGGAACGGTTGGCTTTATTAGCGCCATGTCCAACCATTTTTGTGCGAATTGCAACCGTCTGCGCCTGACGGCCGATGGCAACGTGCGTCCGTGCCTGTTCAGCGATGCCGAGTATTCGGTGCGCGACGCCCTGCGCCGTGGTGATGATATGCAGGTACTTTCGATTTGGCGCGATGCCGTGGCCCACAAACCGCAGGAACACGCGATAATTGAGGGCACGCAACGATTTATGTCCCAAATCGGAGGATGATCATATGGCCAAGAGCAGGTACGCCGATGCCACCAAGGCCGCTCGCAGGGCCGCGATGTCTGCCCACAAAGTCACAGCTGCGGCGAATGCTGGCAACGCCGACGCGTCCGCGCAGCCGACTGCCAGCGCTGCCACCGAGCCGCCCGCCCGCGACGCCCGTCGCGACGAGCTGACGCACGTGGACGCCAAGGGCGAGGTACGCATGGTCGACGTGTCCGACAAGGCCGAGACCCATCGCAGCGCCATCGCCGAGGGCACCATCCTCATGCACCCCGAGACGCAGGCCATGGTGCTGCAGGACCGCGCCAAAAAGGGCGACGTGCTTGCCTGCGCGCGCGTGGCGGGCATCATGGCCATCAAGCGCACGAGCGACATCATTCCCATGTGCCATCCGCTGCTCATTACCAAGAGCAAGTGCGATATTGCGCCCATCGCTCCGGCGGGAACGCCTGCCGAGGACGTGCCCGAGGGCTGGGCACCGGCGCGCGCGGACGGGCAGGTTGGCTTTTACGTGCTGGTTACGGCGGGCGTGACGGGCAAGACGGGTATCGAGATGGAGGCCCTGACCGGCGCGAGTGCCGCGTGCCTTACGATCTATGACATGTGCAAGGCAGTCGATCGCGGCATGGAGATCGTCGACGTGCGCCTGCTGCACAAGGAGGGCGGCCGCTCGGGCGTGTGGGACCGCGCAGAGCGTCAGGCTGCTGCTGTCGAAGCCGTGGGTGCCGCGGGCGACGCACCCGCGAGCGCACCCGTCGCCGTCGCGCCCGCAGCTCCGACACCGGCCGTCCCCGCAATCGCGTTTATCGGCTACCAAAACTCGGGCAAGACCACGCTCGTCGAGAAGGTCATTGCCGAGCTCACCCGCCGCGGCCTGCGCGTGGGTTCGCTCAAGCATCACGGGCATCACGGCTTTGATATCGACGTGCCCGCTAAGGATACGTGGCGCCATCACCAGGCCGGATCCAAACACGTGGGCCTCATCTGCGCCACGCGCTGGGCGGAGTACTCCGACACGCGCGAGGAGGACGAGATGCCCGCGCGCGAGCTGCTGTCGCGCTACAACGATGTCGACGTGGTGATCATCGAGGGTTACAAGACCGAGGGCTTCGACAACATCGTGGTCGCGCGCTCCGGTGTCGACCGTCTGCGCGGCAAGAGCTCGCTCGACCTGGTCGACGGTCACACGCTGGCCCTTGCCTGCAACGAGGCCCTGGCGCGCCAGGCCTTCGACGCCGGCTTCGCGACCCGAGCCATCAACATCAACGACGCCCGAGCCATCTGTGATCTCATCCAAGACCACCTGGCCTAAAACCTGCCAAAAAGGGACAGGTTTATTTTGGCAGGTTTTATCTGGGCAAACGTCATTTCCACCACAAAGGGGTCAGGCACCTTTGTGGTGGTTTTTGCTTTGGTAGATGTGTGGGACATGCCTTACAATCTACCAAGTAGTTCATGACGGGCGAAAAACGGAGAAAAGGGGCTTGATGCGTCCTTGATGTTTCATGCGGATAGATTGATTTGACAGACGGTGGCGAATACCCACCGTGCGCATTCGTATGAAACAAGGAGTCTTCATGCTCGCCTCTCTTTTCTCAAAGCCTCAATCATCGCTGTCCGCGCAGGCCAAGCGCCTGGTGGCGATGCGCTTTCTCATCTACACCGGCTTTCAGACCAGCTACTTTATCGGCGTCATCGGAACGCTCACCTATGCGGATGGCGCTTCGGTTGTTGCGACGTCACTGGCTGTCCTCTTTATGAACGTCTTTGTGATTCTGGGGTCCTTTGCGGGTGGTGCGGCGCTCGACGCCTGGGGCCCACGTCGCCATTTCTTGTTGAGCATCGTCGGCACGCTGGCGACGGGCGCGGCAATTATCGCCTTTGGCAGCGCGACCGGAACAGTCCTTGCCGGCGCGGTACTCCTGGGCTTTGTGATGGGATTCGCCCAGCCCATCGCCACGTCCTATCCGGCGTATCTCACCGACGACCCCGTCGAGCTCAAAGACATCAACTCCGCCATAACTATGTTCTCCAACGTGAGCATTATCGTCGGCCCCACACTGGGCGGCTTTGTCGCGGCGGCTGCGTCGTCGCGCGCGGTGTTCGTGCTTATGATGCTCTTTACCGTGCTGGCGCTCGTCGTCGGTTGGGGCTTTAGGCCGCAGGCCAGCCATGTCGCCGAGCATGCGGATGCCGATTCGGCAGAGGAAGGGGAGCGTGCGGGACAAAGCTCCAACCCCAGCACGTCCGCCCACGCCACTTTCGCAGCCAGCATCAAGACAGTCTTCACCAACAGCGTCCTCGCGCTACTTTTCTGTATCATTTTTCTTTCGAACTTTGGCTATGGAGCCTTCGACCCGCTCGAATCGTTCTTCTACCGCGATGTCCTGCACGTCGGTGTTGAGTGGATGGGCTGGCTCTCGTCGGCCTGCGGTGTCGGCGCGGTGCTGGGTGCCGTGCTCGCGCTCCGCTTGCCGCCGCACTTGGTCAACCTTAAAACGCTGCTCGTGGCGCTTATGTCCGTGGGCCTGGGAAGTTTGCTCTATGTGGGAACACCGTACGTGGGTGTAGCCCTCGTCGGCCAGATTGTCCTGGGCGTGGCGTGGGGTGTCGTCAACCCGCTCCACAACACCATTGTGCAAACGACGGCTCCGCTCGAGCAGCTTGGTCGCGTCAATTCGGTCATGGGCTTTGGCAATATGTTTGCCGGCGTGGCGCCGCTGGCGATTGCCCCGTGGCTGGCAGCGACATTTGGCGTACAACAGACGCTCGTGGGGGCTGGCATGGTCGTGACGGCGGTTCCCGCGGCGCTGCTGCTGTTTGGATGCCGGCATTTTGATCGTGCCGCAAGGCAGTAAAACCCATCACAGCATTCGATGAAAATCGCGATTTTGCCGAAAAACGTCGAATGTTGTGATGGTTTGCGCCCTGGGCCAGGCCATCCTGCATCCTACCACCACAAAGGGGCCAGGCACCTTTGTGGTGGTTTTGCTTTGACAGGCAGCATCCGCGCCTTGGTATACCATGTACGCCGTTCACGAATACACCCCACACCGCCGCACAACCCAGAAAGGCCCCCATGGACGCCACCTTCAGCCACATCAAAGCCGTGTTCTGCGATATCGACGGTACGCTGCTCACGAGCCAGCATACGGTGTCCCCGCGCACCGTGGCGGCGATCCGCGCCCTGCGCGACCGCGGCGTGCTTTTTGGCCTGTGCACCGGGCGCGACGCCCACGCGACCGAGGCCATGTACGAGTTCTGGGGCATCGAAGGCCTGGTGGACGTGCTCGTGGGCTGCGGTGGCGCCGAGGTCATCGATCGCGCGCACGCCATCAACGAGCTGAGCTTTCCGCTGCCGGGCGAGACCATCGCGCGCATCTGCAAGCACATGGCGGACCTTCCGGCAACACCCGTCTGCCCCCGAGACGGCGTGTTCTACGTGCCCGAGAGCAACGCGTGCGTCGAGCACCTGTCGCGCGTCGACGGCGTGCCCTACCAGGTGGTCGATTTTGCCGAGTTCTTGCGCGAGCCGCAGCCCAAGGTGATGTTTACCATGGCGCCCGAGGTGATGCCGCGGGTGATTGAACGGGCGTCGACGTTTGCAGATAACACTGTTAAGGCGGCGGCCCTGCAGACCACGCAGCGGCTCTACGAGTTCATGGATCCGCGCGTGTCCAAGACGCGCGGCCTTGGGCGCGTGGCGGAGCTCAACGACATGGAGCTCCAGAACATCTGCGTGTTTGGCGATGCGGACAACGACACCTGCATGGTGGCCGACGCCGGCGTGGGCGTGGCTATGGCAAACGGCAGCGACGCCACCCGTACCGCCGCGGACTTTGTAACCGCGAGCAACGACGAGGACGGCATCGCGATCTTTATCCAGGAGCATCTGCTGTAGCGCCTGGGGGCAGCCACAAAGAGGGCAGAGCGCCTTTGTGGTGGTTTTCCAAGCGTCCCAACAGTCGATTGTTGGGACGCTTTTTTGTAGCGAGGAGATTTGCAGCCGGTAACATGCGATGCCATTCAAGTGTCGATGTATGAACATATCGGCACACGCTAGTTGTGCAGTAATTGACCAATTAGCTCATAACTAATATTTCCAGGTAGATATACTGCCATTCACGGCGCAATTTTGACCGTTCACAGATTGAGCGGGTTAAAACAAAGTGTTGTACAAACAATGATAAAGTGTCATTTATCTAGATTTGCTAACGAGTTTACCAGCGTCTTTCCGAAATTTAACCCTCGAAAAACAATGCATAGTTTGAATAATTGTCAAGAAGTTAAGGCAACGTAAAGCAAAACTGACATTGTTAGGCTTGCGTTGTTTAAACAAAGAGTAATAATATGCATATCGAGCGCGAGTAATTATAGGTTGCGCGCCCAAGTTTGATGGTGAAAGAGCAAGATCGCGGTCTCTTGGGGAGGAGACATCGATGAAAGCGAATTCGGATAAATCTAAGCAGAGTAATAAAGCGACGCGCCGTGTGCTGGCAGGCGTTTTGTGCGGAGCCTCCGTTTTGAGCCTGGTACTGTCGCTCGTCATGCCTCCGATCTCGCAGGCCATTGCCAACGATGCCCAGACGGTTTCTACCGAGGAAACTGTGATGGGGGGGGGTTCCTCAAGTGAGTCTACTGATGTAGGCAACACCAACAACGGGGATACCGAAAACCAGAATAGTGACGATGCTGCGGGCGACGACGAAATCCAGCAGGAGGAGCAGCCCAAGGACGAGTCGCAGGCAGAAGAAAATGAAGCGATCGACGATGGCGCTGGTTCGTCAGCCGAGGAGGCTGTGGCGAGCGAAGAGACAGCCACGGACATCAAGAATGCCGGTGACTTGCAGGGAAAGCTTCTAGGCGTTGAGGAAAATCAAACCGCCAGCTTTACGCTTGCGGCTGATATTGACTTTCCTGGTGAAATCACACTTAACAAAGGCGGCAGCAATATCACCCTTGACCTAAGTGGTCATAAGATTAAGCACTCGAGCGCCGACAAGCCGTTATTCAATGTTGCCGGTGGTGCGTCACTTACAATTAGGGATTCTGCACAGGTGGGTGAGACGGTCAGCGAGGGCCAGCAGCTAGCTGATCAGGGGCAGAGCCTGAATGCCGATAATTATGACAAGAATGCCGCCAATTATGGCAAGAATGCCGAACTGACTTACGATAACGATAACATTCCATCTAATCTTACCTACTACGTGACCGAATCGTCCCCGAGCGGAACAGGCACAACCGAGACACTTGTCAAACATGACGTTGAGATTAAAGGCGCCATCGTGGCGTGCGGAGGCAACGCAAATCTAAAGCTCATCAATCTATATAACAACAACGGCAAGGGCGGCACGTTTAACCTTGTGAGCGGCGTGATCACGCAAAAACAAGGCGGCAGCGTTAGCAGCTTGGTCTATGCCGAGAACGGCTCTACCGTCAACATGCGCGGCGGCTATGTGTGTGGAGCTTCTGGCTCGGGTGCGGGCGGCGGAATTGAAATACACGGTAATTCGACCCTCGAGGTTTCCGGTGGCGTAATTGCCGGCAACAGTGCTCCTAGTGGCGGTGGTGTGTATGCTAAAGACTCCACGGTCAACATAACTAATGGCGTAATCTCCGGCAACAGCACGCTTGCTACTGGTGTTGGTTTCGGCGGCGGCATCATGGCCGAAGGCGGCAGCGTTACTGTTTCTGGTGGCTACATTACTAACAATAAATATGCCAATTACTGTGGTAACGATGGTAATGGCGATCATGGCGGTGCTGGACTTGCCGCTAAAAACGGTACTCATGTCACCATTTCGGGCGGCCAGATCACGGGCAACTATTCTGAGGAAGCCGGCGGCGGCGTCTATGTGACCGACATCGAACACCAAGGGGCGAGCTCGCGCAAGACAATGGCATGGCTCAACATTACGGGGGGAACTATTGCCTCTAACGTGAGTTTTCGCTCTGAGGGTGCCGGCATTCGCGTGGGCCAGATGGTTGACGCGATGATAAAAGGAACGTCAAATTCAAATCCAGTCTATATCACTAATAACCACTGCATGTCTCGCTTTGACTGGGGTGGAGGCGGCATCTTCGTCCAGGGCGATTCTAAGGTCGCGTCTAATGCTGGTAGGCTATTTGTCTATAACTCCTATATAAGCAGCAATGAGGCCGGTGGCTACGGTGGCGGCGTTGCGGCTTGCCCGACGGGTAAGACTTTGGTGACAGGCACCGACGGCACGGCGATTTTCGGTAATACTTCTGCCGGAAATGAGCAAAACGCGAACGACTACGAATCCGTGAGTAATACAGGCAATAACGGCACCCCCCATCTTTCCGGCGGTGGTCACGGTAAGGACCAGGACTCCGACGCCTACAATGCCGAAGTGTTTCGCGAAAACGGCCACGCGGACTTCTTCCTTGCGGCGGAGGGTCATACGACTCCGATCGCGGCGGTGATTGGCAAAATGCTTGGCGGCGGCGATGCTAAGTATCGGGGAAGCTTAGAGCTCCAGAAAGCCATTACTATCCCCGCTAACGGTGGCGTGCAGGTATATAAAAGCATCGGCCTGAGTTCGGATGTTAAGGCTCAAGACCCCGAGGCGATCAATGCGCGAAAGGCTGCGCTAGAGGCGGGCGCGACGTTTATCACGGGCAATTATTCCTGGAACCATGGCGGCGGCATCATGTCGAACGGCGACCTGTACATGGGCGCGCCTGAGGACACGTATGTCTATCCGAGCCTCAAGCTCAAGGCGACCAAGAAGCTGGAAGGCCGCAAGCTCAATGATGGGGAGTTCTCCTTTACGGTGTATCGCAAGGATTCAGACGACCCTTTGGCTGGCACGACAGCTGGCACGACATTCAATCGCGACGTTTGCACCGAGGTTGGAACAGCAGCAAATGATGCAGAAGGCAGCATTACGTTTGACCTTGGTGAACAATTCGCATCGAGTGGCGCGGGTAACGAAATCACATACTACTTGGTCGAAGACCCCGGTGGTGATTCTGGCATCACGTACGACTCCAGCGTGTATAAGATTGTGGTGACGGCCGAAGATACCAAGACCTTGCTCATGTCTGTTCCGAGTAAAGAAAACTCAAGCCAACTGAAGGATCTTTACATCCATAACTACACGATTAAAAACGTCGGTGTAACCAAGTACGAATTCCGCGAGTCGTCTGGGAAGTGGGAGAACGTAAAAGCGAGGAGCAAGGTGCAGAAGAGTGGAGACTATTATCCAATTATCTGTGAGGGTGACTCCACGACTTTCACTAACAAGTTCACTCCGTACGACTCGAAGGGCTCCTGGACGCCTATGGCGACTAAGGTCGTTGAGGGTGGCGAGATGAAGGAGTTCACGCTCCAGCTTGCGACCGACACAGATTTTACGGATATCGTTAGCAGCAAGTCCACCACTGCCGACGGCGACAAGTCCCAGACCCTGAGCTTCGACAAGATTGATTACAAACTCGATCAACTCGACCAGCTCGCGTCTGGCCCCGCTGGCCGTGGTGCTTCCAAGACCTTCACGTACTACGTGCGCGAGAAAGACGACGGTTCGCTGTTCTCGCACTATACGTACGACAAGTCGGTCTATCAGATTACGGTTAACGCGACTGACGACTCTAACCACCATATCGACGTCACTGCGACCTACAAGCAGATTCAGGATCGTGATGGCAAGCCAGTGACCAACGACACGGGCCGCGAACTCACTGAAAGTTCCACCCCCACCTTCACCAACACCTACTCCACCTCTTTGCCCCTTTCTGGTATGTCGGGCGTCACTCTGACGTACCTTGCCGGCGCGGTGGTGCTTTGCGCTGCTGCGGCCTGGATGCACATTCGTCGCAAGGCGAATGCGAAGGGAGGTAAGCGTCGTGAATAAGAAAGTTTGCTCCTTCCCGATCTTGTTTGCGCTGCTTACCCTCCTGATCGGCACCTGCGCGGTTGTGTTCCCCGCATCCGCGCAGGCCGCGCCGACCTCGACCGGTTCCATCACGGTGAGCGGCACCGTGGCGCGCAGCTACGACGCCTACCAGATCTTTAGCGCCAACGTCGTCGACGGCGACAGCGACGCCAAGATCGCCACCGACCTCGCCTGGGCAAGCGACGCCGTGCGCGACGCCGCGCTGCCTGTGCTGCACAGCGCCGGCATGCCCAATTCCCAGACCACCGCGCAGGAAGCTGCCGAGTGGCTCAACACCGATTCCCACCTTACGAGCGCGCTGAGCGCGCAGCTCGCTCGTTCCCTCCAGAGCTCTGGCGCCGAGCTCGCGGCCCTCAACGCGGGCACGGCGGCCGAGCTGCCCTGCGGCTACTGGCTCATCGTCGCCGACGACGACGCCATCGCCCGGGGCGAGGCCGGCACCGCGCCGATCATGGCCCTGGTGGGCGGCAGCGCCGTCACCGTCAAGCCCAAGGCGGCGACCCCCAAGGTGTCCAAGCACGTGCTGGAGGACAGCGCCGCCGCATGGCAGAAGGCCGCCGACGCCACGGTCGGCGACGACCTGTACTGGCGCCTTTCGGCCACGGTCCCGGCGGGCCTCACGGCCTACGACGCCTATGCGGTGCGGTTCGTCGACACCATGAGCGCGGGGCTCGACCCCTCCAAGGTGGCCGCGAGCATGCGCGTGTACGCGGCGGCGGGCGCGGACGGCGGCTTTGACGCCGTCTCGGCCGGCAAGGACGGTAGCGTCGGCACCGACCCCGCGAAGGGCTGGACCGATATCACGGCCCAGTGCGCCACCAAGGTAGCGGCCGACGGTAAGACCTTCACCGTGCGCACCGGCGACCTGATCGCCGCGCTCGGCGGGGCCGACGCCTTCACCGCGGGCGCCCGCGTGGTTGCCGTGTACGATGCGCCGCTCAACAGCGCATGCAACCACGGCATCGCGAAGGGCAACCCCAACGAGGTCTACCTGCGCTACCCGCGCTCTCCCTTTGCCGACCAGTCCGGCGATGCCGGCTTCACCCACACGCCGAGCGACGATGCGTGCGCCTACACCTGGGACCTCGCGCTCACCAAGCGCGGCAGCGACGGCGACAAGCCGCTTGCCGGGGCGGTCCTGAGCATCGCCGACGACCGCGGCCGCACGCTGGCGGCCGACGGCACGTGGGATGCGGAGGGCAAGGCCACCGTCACCACGGGCGAGGACGGCCGCGTGACCGTCTCGGGCGTGGACTCGGGCAAGCTGGAGGTCCGCGAGCTCAAGGCGCCCAAGGGCTACACCGCCTTTGAGGGCACGTGCTGCGTGACGGTCAAGGCCGAGGGCCTGGATGTCGACCAGGTGGCGGCCGCCAAGCCTAAGGTGACCGTATCGGCCGAAAGCCCTCTGCGAGTTGATGCCGCCGATGCCGGGAAGGGTTTAGTCGAGTTGTCGGTGCTTAACACCCCAAGTAACGAAGTGAGTCGAGGCTTTATGCCCTCGACGGGAGATAGAACGTTGGTGTTGGTAACGGCTTTGGCCGTCATCGGAGTAGTGGCTATTGTCGTCGCGCTCGTCATCAAGCGGGGAGGAGGTCGCCATGATAAATAATTGCCCCCCCTTGCTCAGTGGCGTACTACCTCCGTAGCGATTAGAGCGCAGGGAAATGAGCCTGCTGACTTTTGGTGATGACGAGAATTAAAGCAACCTCCAAGAAAGAGGTCCCAACATGAAAACAACCAAGAACATCGCACGCCTGGCAGTAACCGCCGGCCTCACCGCAGCCCTGAGCTTCGGCGGCGTGATGGCGACAGTCACGATGGCGTTTGCTGCGGAGGGTGCTGCCCCCAGCTATTCGCTCACGATTAACAAGTCCGTGGACAATGACTCCACTTCGTTCAAGGCGTATCAGATTTTTAAGGCTGACGTTATTGACGGAAAGTCCGGTAAGGTTGCGTCCAACATTGAGTGGGCGAGTGATGACGCAGAGACTGCGGTCCTGAAGGTGCTTGTTGATAATAATGCCCCAGGGATTACCTTAGACTCGACCGCTTCTGACGTTGCCGACTATCTTTCCAAGATCACTGATACCACTGATACCACGAGTCTGCCGCAGAGCAGCATCCTTAACAAGATTGCCTTGGCTGTAGAGAAGAGTGTTACCGCTACGGGCGATTCCTTTGCCGCCGGTCGCGCTTTCACCACTACGAGCGCTGGCTACTACCTGTTCATGACCGATACCGACTCGCTCAGTGCGAATGAGAAGCAGACCGGTACCTCGCCGATCTTTGCAGTCGTGGGCGGCAACGCAGTGGTCGTTACCGAGAAGACGAGCATCCCGACCGTGACGAAGCAGGTCAAGGACGATGGTGCGGACAACGACTGGAAGTACAAGGCGGACTCCCAGATGGGTCAGACCGTTCAGTACAAGCTGACCGGCACGGTTGCAAGCAATGTCGACACGTTCAGCACCTACTATTATGAGTTCCACGATGAGCTGTCTGCCGGTTTGACTGTTGATAAGTCCACTGTCAAGGCCGTGATTGGTGAGACTCAGATCACGCCTACTTCTGTGACCGTGTCTGATCCCGATTCAAATGGCAGAACGGTCTTGAGCGTAAAGTTTGACGATCTTAAGGCTGCCGCCACGGCGGCCGGCGTCACTGTCGGCGAGCATACAAGGGTCGTTGTCACGTACAGCGCCAAGCTCGACCCGAATAAGTCCCAGCATGTCGTTGTCGGTGGCACGGGCAACTCCAACACCGTCAAGCTCATCTACTCCAACAACCCTGGCCACGATTCCCGGGGTGAGTCTGTGCCCGACACCGTGCGCGACTACACCTATGCGCTCAAGCTCGTCAAGAAGGACGCGACGGATGAGAATAAGATACTTAAGGGCGTAAAGTTCACCATCCGTGCCACTGATCCCGACGATATTGCATCCAAGGACATGTATGTCCAGGAGAATGGCTCCCTCGGTACTGAGGCTTATGAGTTCACGACCACCGACTCCGGCGAGATTAACGTCAAGGGCCTCGATGCCGGCACCTACACCGTCAAGGAGACCCATACGCTCGCCGGCTATAACACCATCCCCGAGTTCACCTTCACCATCAAAGCCATTGGATTCAACCAAGCAGAGGGAGAGGGAGAAAACAAGATTACGGTCAAGACGAGCACCAGGGGTTCCAATTTGGTCGAGGTTGACACGACTAACACGGACAACGGTACTGCTGCCTTGATCGTCAAAAACAAGCAGGGTTCCGGCCTCCCGCTCACCGGCCTTAACGGCGTGACGTTCACTTGGATCGCTGGTGGCGCGGTGCTGTGTATCGGCGTGGCTCATCTCATCCGCAGCCGTAAGCAGGCTGAGGAGTCCGAGCAGGAGTAACGCTCGCTCACCCATCCCTTTGGCAGGTGGGATGTGATGGCCATGAGACTTGCGGACACTTTTCTCGTCCATCCACGTTCTTGCTTTGTCATTTTCTTTTCGGGGCAGACTCCGCACTGGATTCTGCCCCGTTTTTTGGGATAACGCAGCCAGCCTCCACCGTCCGATGCGGGTAC
Source organism: Collinsella sp. TF11-5AC (assembly GCF_003436775.1). Taxonomy (NCBI): domain Bacteria; kingdom Bacillati; phylum Actinomycetota; class Coriobacteriia; order Coriobacteriales; family Coriobacteriaceae; genus Collinsella; species Collinsella sp. TF11-5AC. The sequence goes on along the minus strand of NZ_QSQO01000006.1, from coordinate 72,228 downwards.
GTTCGTCATCGCGTTTCTTGACTCGTATGAGGTTCGGATTAAGGTCCGTAGGCGCACGCGCGGTGCGGACGGTAGAAGGCATTTGCGCCGCAAGCGCAAATAAGAATGCCCGGGGGTCGGATCCCGGGCATTTAACTAAAGCTGAAAACTAGGCTGCCCGCGCTCCTAAGTACTTACGCGGGGTGCGTCGTTTTCTGTTGACATTGTATCCCGAATCGCCCCGCCGATTCGGGACATTTTGAAAACTCAAATGTGGGCTCATGCTCGCGCTGCGCAATGCCGCTGAGCTGCGTTGTCCGGCGTACGAGCTCGCGAATCGGCTATTATTTGTTTAGACAACTTGAGTTGTAGAGGAGTGACCGGCGATGGTGCAGGGCGCCAAACATATGAAGAGCAATAACGCCGCGGACAACGGCGGCTCAAGCCCTCAGCCCAAACCTCAACCAAAGCCCAAGCGCCGTCGCAAGCGACTGCCGCGCTGGGCAGACCGTCTCATCACCATCGTCATCATCCTTATTGGCGTGGGCCTTATGACCTGGCCGTGGATTTTGGACCGGCTCGAGGCCTCGGGCGTGTTCAACCAAATCAGCACGGTGTCCAGCACCGTGGACGCGCTATCTGCCGAGGAGCGCGAGCGCATTCTGCTCCAGGCTCGCTCCTTTAACGAGCAGCTGGCGGGCGAGGCCACCGAGCTCCCCGCCGACCAGATTGAGCCCTACGCTCAGCAGCTCATCTTTGACCGCGACCCCATGATGAGCTGGGTCGAGATCCCCTCCATCGACGTGAGCATGCCCATCTACCACGGCACGAGCGAGGAAGTCCTTATGGCCGGCGTCGGCCACCTGGAGGGCACGAGCCTGCCGGTGGGCGGCGCCTCGACGCATTGCGTACTCACCGCGCACTCGGGCATGCGCAACCTGAGCATGTTCGACGACATCCACTCGCTGGAGCCCGGCGACCTGGTGCTGCTGCACACCATGAACAAGACGCTCGCCTATAAGATGGTGGACTCCGAGGTGGTGCTGCCCGAGGAGATGGAGTCGCTGACCATCGAGCCCGGCGCCGACAAGGTGACGCTCGTCACCTGCACGCCCTACGGCGTGAACGACCATCGCCTGCTGGTGCATTGCGTGCGCACCAAGTACAACAAGAAGGACGTCGACAAGCAAAAATCACTGGCCGGCCGCCACTGGGGCAAGCGCGAGTTTGCCGTGCTCATCGTGGTCGTAGCCATTGTGCTGTTGCTGCTGGACATCGTGATCCACGCGGTCCGCAAGCACCGCAAGGCTAAAGCCTCGGCATAGGACATTCTTCAGAACCGCCACAATGGGGACAGGCACCTCTGTGGTGGTCGGGATTTCCAAACCATCACAACATTCGATAAAAATCTCGTTTTTGGCGAAAAGCGTCGAATGTTGTGATGCTTTTCGTTGCGGTCGGGATGGCTTTCGTTGTGGGTGACGCGGTTTTAGCTGTGGGCGGGACAGTTTCGCTGCAGAACCGCCAGCCCGCAGCCTGCCAACCGCCGCCCTCGTTACGTTTTCGCTGCATTTGGGTAAAGCACCTGCTCCAAGCGGCGTTGCCCTGTATACTAGAGCGGTTTAACTGTTATGCGGAAGGGAGCGCCTATGGCACTCAGCGAGAAAGACGTGCGCGGCATCGCCGAGTACGCAAAGATCGCACTGACCGATGACGAGCTCGCCCAGATGACGTCCTACATGAACGACGCCGTCCAGATGCTCGAGCCCGTCTTGCAATATGACTTGCCCGACGTGGAGCCCACGTTCCATCCCATCGGAAGCCTGTCCAACGTGATGGGCGATGACCTGCGCGAGCCCGAGCGCGACCTGCCGCTCGACGTTGCGCTCGAAAACGCCGGCAGCGCGCGCGACCGCTACTTCCGCGTGCCGTCCATTTTGGGAGAGGGGGAGAGCGAGTAATGGCGCAGAGCTTCGATTCCCTTACCGCCGCCCAGATCGCCGCGGGCGTTGCCGCCGGCGACTTTACCGCTACCGAGGTGGCCCAGGCCTCCCTTGCCGCCATCGAGGCGCGTGAGGGCGGGGTCCAGGCATTCCTGCAGGTGGCGCCCGAGCTCGCGCTTGAGGCTGCTGCCAAAATCGACGCCCGCCGCGCCGCCGGCGAGGCTCTGCCCCCGCTCGCGGGCGTGCCGCTGGCCATCAAGGACAACATGAACCTCGTGGGCACGCGCACCACCTGCGCTTCCCTCATGCTCGAGGACTACCAGAGCGTCTACACCGCCACCTGCGTCCAGCGCATGCTCGATGCCGGCTGCCTGCCCATGGGCAAGGCCAACATGGATGAGTTTGCCTTCGGCAGCTCCACCGAGAGTTCGGCGTTCCACCGCACCAACAATCCTTGGGATACCGAGCGCGTGCCCGGCGGCTCCTCGGGCGGTTCCGCTGCCGCCGTCGCCGCGGGCGAGGTCGCGCTCTCGCTGGGTTCGGACACTGGCGGCTCCATTCGCCAGCCGGCGTCGCTGTGCGGCGTGGTGGGCTTTAAGCCCACGTATGGCGCCGTGAGCCGTTACGGCGTGGTCGCCTTTGGCTCGTCGCTCGACCAGGTGGGCCCCTTTGGCCGCACGGTCGAGGATGTCGCGCTGGCCATGAACGCGCTTACCGGCGCGGGGCACGATCCGTACGACTGCACCAGCCAGGACTGCGCCGTCGACTTTACCGAGCATCTCAACGACAGCATCGAGGGCAAGCGCGTGGGCATCATCCCCGCGTTTATGGAGGCCGAGGGCCTGACGCCCGAGGTCAAGGCCGCTGTTCAGCGCGCCGCCCAGGAGCTGCAGAACCAGGGTGCCGAGCTGGTCGAGGTCGACCTGCCGCACCTGGACGCCGCCATCGCCGCCTACTACGTCATCGGCCCGGCCGAGGCATTCTCCAACCTGGCCCGTTTCGACGGCATTCGCTACGGCTACCAGGAGGAGGGCTGCGCCAACCTGTCCGACCAGAGTTCGCTTTCGCGCGCCCACGGTTTTGGCGCCGAGGCCAAGCGCCGCCAGATGCTCGGCGCCTACCTGCTGAGCTCGGGCGTGTACGACAAGTACTACTACGCTGCGCAAAAGGCCCGCACGCTCATCACGCAGGACTACGATGCCGCGTATGCCAAGGTGGATACCATCCTCATGCCCGCCTCGCCGCGCACGGCCTTTAAGTTTGGCGAGATCAGCGACCCCACGCAGATGTACCTCTCCGATCTGTACACCATCTCGCTCAACATTTGCGGCAACGGTGGTATCTCGGTGCCGCTGGGCCTGGGCGAGGACACTCAACTGCCCGTTTCTGCCCAGTTGGTGGGTCCGGCCTTTAAGGACCGTCAGCTGCTCACGTTTGCCCGCGCCCTGGAGCGCGGCTTTGCCGATGCCGCCACGGGTGCGTCCGCGCTTTCCGTCGCGCCCGATTTTGCCGGGAAGGGAGGCGAGCTGTAATGAAGGAGCTTTCCGAGGTCCTGCAGGATTGGGAGGCCGTGATCGGCCTGGAGATCCATACCGAGCTCACCGCACTCGATACCAAGATGTTCTGCAACTGCAAGCTCAGCCACGATGACGAGCCCAACGCCAACGTGTGCCCGGTGTGTCTGGGCCTGCCCGGCGCCCTGCCGGTGCCCAACAAGCGCGCCATCGAGAGCATCGTCAAGGCCGGTCTCGCCACCAACTGCGAGATTCAGCGCCACTCGATGTTCTACCGCAAGCACTACTTCTATCCCGATATGGCCAAGAACTTCCAGACCACGCAGGGTCCGGTCGCCTTTGCCATGTACGGCCACCTGGACCTGGACGTGACCGGTCGCGGTGCCGCCGAGCGCCCCGACTGCGCGTTTGGCGAGGCCGAGGCCCAGAGTCTGGCGAGCGCTTCGGCCAACGCCGAGGGCCTGTCCACGTCCATGACGTCGACCATGCGCGAGGGTAACCAGCGCGCCGGTCACCTGGCTAGCTACGATGCGTCCAACCTGCAGATGCCCGAGCGCCGCGAGGACGGTTCCTACACGGTGCCCATCCGCATCCTGCGCATCCACATGGAGGAGGACGCCGCCAAGATGGTGCACGTGGGCGGCGCCGAGGGCCGCATTACCGCCGCTGCCGAGTCGCTCGTCGACTACAACCGCTGCGGTACGCCGCTGATCGAGCTCGTCACCGAGCCCGACCTGCGCACGCCCGAGGAGGCTCGCCTGTTTATGGAGAAGCTCCGTCGCATTTTTGTGACGCTGGGCATTTCGGACTGCTCCATGGAGAAGGGCTCCATGCGCTGCGACGGCAACGTGTCGCTGCGCCGCCGCGGCGAGACCAAGTTAGGCACCAAGACCGAGCTCAAGAACCTCAACTCGTTTAAGAGCCTGCATGACGGCCTTGCCTACGAGATCTGCCGCCAGGCTGAGGTGCTCGAGGAGGGCGGCATCATCTATCAGGAGACCCGCCACTGGGAGCCCAGCCGCAAGCGCACCGTGGTCATGCGTGTGAAGGAGACGGCCGACGACTATCGTCTGTTCCCCGATCCCGACCTGGCGCCGTTCGATTTGGATGACGAGTTCATCGACCGCTGCCGTGGCGAGATTCCCGAGCTGCCCGATGCCAAGCGCGCCCGTTTTGAGGCCGACTTTGGTATTAAGACGGCCGACGCCGAGCAGATTGCCGGCGACCCGGAGTTTGCCGACTTCTTTGAGGCCGCCGCTGCCGGTATGGCCGGCAAGGAAGCCCAGACGGTCGCAAACTTGCTGGTGAACGAGATGATCGCCTACCTTAAGGGCGCGGGCGTGTCGCTCGCCGAGTCCGGCATCGCGCCGGCTCAGGTGGCAGCGCTGGCTAAGCTGCTGGCGACCGACGCCATCAGCTCCAACCAGGCGCACGAGGTCTTTGAGGCCATGGCCCAGACCGGTGACGATCCCAACAAGATCGTCGACGAGCGCGGCATGCGTCAGGTGAGCGATGCCGGCGCGCTGCAACCGATCGTGGACGAGGTGCTGGCTAACTGTGCCGATCAGGTGCAGCAGTATCGTGACGGCAACCAGAAGGTCATCGGCTTTTTGGTGGGCCAGTGTATGAAGGCGAGCCGCGGCAAGGGTAACCCGAAGCTCTTCAACGAGTTGCTGAGAACGTCGCTCTCGTAAACGGGAATCGAGGGGCCGGGCGCAGGGCCTTGCCTCTCAATTTCGGACAGTCCTGACTCACGACGGAGGCGCCACTGGCGCCTCCTGTTCGTGCGGAACTCATTGAGAGGCAAGGCCCTGCGCCCGGCCCCTCGGTTCCGTGACGACTCGGCCGTTCGGGTCAGGCGGGGCTGAATTTAATTTGATGAATGAGGGTGCCGTTGGCGCCTTCATTCTTTATATATGTTGGGAGCGCCAAGCGGTGGGGGTGGTGCCGGTGTGTTGCTTGAAGGCTTGGGCGAAGGCGGCCTGCTGAGGGTAGCCTAGACGCTCTGCCACCTGCGCTATCGTGAGCGCGCTATCGGCCAAAAGGTCCTGTGCTCGCTCCATACGGCGTCTGCGAATGTAGGCGCCCAGGGACTCGCCAGTTTGGGCCTTAAAGGTGGCGCATAGCTTGGAGCGGCTTGTGTAGAGCCTCTCGGCTACCTCGTTGATACCCACACGTCTGCCTTTGTCGAGCGCGCGCTCAATCATTGCCGTTGCTTCTTCGGCAATGGTCACGCTGGCGCGTGTGTCTGCCGCCTGCTGCGCCTGCTTGTGGGCCGCGCGCGAACAGGCGAGCTCCGCGACCATGGTCTCCACGATGCCTTGCATATAGACGTGTCCGCCTACGGTGCGGGCGCGTTCCTCGTTAATCCGGCGCAGCGTGTGGCAGATGGCAGACGTCGCTTCCTCGTGCCATGGCTCGGCAAACGCCTCAAAGACCCCTGCGAACTCGGTGGGATAGCGGTGCTCCAGTTCGTCAAAATATCCAGGCAAAAAGAGCACCGAGCGTGAGTGATAGAGTTGCCCTGCAAACAGCGGGCTTAGCTCCTCGCCGCAGCTGTCTTGGATAAAGCTGCAGACTGCGCTGCTCGGCCACGGCCCACGCAGCGGCTTGAGGTTCGCAGGCGTTATGCCGGCTTCGGGCATGCACATGAGCGTGGGCGCGCTGACCTCGCTCACGCACGCGTACGGTTCGGGCGTGTATTCGGCTAGGTGCATGTTGTGCATCGGGGTAATGAAATGCTCCATGACGATGCAAGTGGGGGAGAGGGGCATGATCCATGCGCGTCCGTGCGCCCGATCGTTTGCCACCTCACCGGTAAAGACGGTGCCCTTGCCGGAAAGTTGCAGGCCAAACTGCTCAAACTGCGGTGCGTAGAGCTCGGTTATATCGGTTGCTGCCCGCCGCATTTTCAAAAGCGTCCCCTTCCTTTGCGGAAACGTCCACGCCTGGCTCGATTGTGTGCCTCGGCTAACACGCCAATGATAAGTTTCTTACGGTTAACTCTCAAGCCGTTAGAAAGGAATCTCATGGCAAAGGGATCAAAAAAGGAAGGTGGCGGCATCGGCGAGCTGCTTGCATATGCCGATGAACGTAAATTCCTAACGTATTTGGGCATGGCCCTCTCGGCGCTCTCGCAGCTGCTGGGCTTTGGCCCGTACGTGTGCATCTGGCTTGTAGCGCGAGATCTTATCGCCGTGGCGCCCAACTGGAGCGAGGCTACCGACATCGCGATGTATGGTTGGTGGGCTGTGGGTTTTGCCCTGGCGAGCATCGTGGTCTATTTCGTGGGACTCATGTGCACGCACCTGTCCGCGTTTCGCTGCGCGTCCAATATCCGCAAGGCTACGAGCGAGCATCTGCTTAAGCTGCCGCTCGGCTACTTTGACACGCACGCCACCGGTGAGCTGCGCCGTATCGTAGACGGCTGCGCCGCCTCCACTGAGACGCTGCTCGCGCACATGCTGCCCGACATCGCCGGCGCCACCGCCATGGTCGTGGGCCTGCTCGTGCTGCTTTTCGCCCTCGATTGGCGTTTGGGCGCGGCATGCTTAATCTCGGTCGTCGTTTCGTTTTGCGCCATGGCCACCATGATGAGCGGCAAGGGCGCCGAGTTTATGAAGGCTTACATGGGCGCGCTGGTCAAGATGAACAAGACCGGTACCGAATACGTACGCGGCATCCCCGTGGTCAAGGTGTTCCAGCAGACGGTCTACTCCTTTAAGGCTTTCCACGATGCGATCGCCGAATACGCCGACATGGCGCAAAACTATGCGGGCACGTTTTGCCGGGGTCCGCAGGTGCTCAACCTTACTGCGCTCAACGGCCTTGTGGCATTTCTTTTGCCTGTGGCGCTGCTGCTGGCGCCGGGCGAGACGGACTTCGCGCACTTTATGGTCAATTTTACGTTTTACGCGATCTTTTCGGCCGTGGTGCCGACGGCCATGACCAAGCTTATGTTTGTGGGCGAGGCGTCTCAGATGAGTGCTGATTCGCTGGCTCGCATCCGAAGCGTTATGGATTCCAAGCAGCTCTCCGTGCCCGCGCAACCCAAGCACCCCGCTGGCAGCGATGTGCGCTTTGAGGACGTGAGCTTTATCTACGAGGGTGCTGAGGCGCCTGCCGTCGATCATGTGAGCTTTAGCGTTCCCGCAGGTAGCACCCTTGCGTTGGTTGGTCCCTCGGGCGGCGGTAAGTCGACCTGCGCCAGCCTGATCCCGCGTTTTTGGGATGTTTCCTTGGGTCGTGTGCTCGTGGGCGGCGTAGACGTTCGCGACATGGATCCGCACGAGCTCATGGACCAGGTCGCCTTTGTGTTTCAGACCAACCAGCTGTTCCGGCAAACACTTGCCGATAACGTGCGCGCCTCCAAGCCTACGGCCACTGACGACGAAGTGCGTGCGGCCCTCTCCGCAGCTCAGTGCGACGATATCGTGGCCAAGCTCCCGCAGGGCATCGACACCATGCTCGGCGCCGGCGGGGCGTACCTTTCGGGCGGCGAGGTCCAGCGCGTGGCGCTCGCCCGCGCAATCCTTAAGGACGCGCCTATCGTGGTACTCGACGAGGCTACCGCGTTTGCGGATCCCGAGAACGAGGCACTCATCCAGCGCGCCTTTAGCAAGCTGGCGGCGGGTCGCACGGTCATTATGATTGCGCACCGACTCTCGACTGTAGTGGGGGCCAACAAGATCGTGGTGCTCAACCAAGGTAGCGTGCAGGAGGCTGGCACCCATGCCGAGCTGCTGTCCCAAAACGGTCTATACGCCAAGATGTGGGCCGAATACGAACAGGCCGCGAGCTGGAAGATCACTGCTGCCGCGGATGCCGCCGTCACGAAGGGAGGCGAGGCCTAAATGTTCGCCTCATTCCAAAAGAAGTACTTCCTATCCGATAAAGGCGTCGCCGGCGTAAAACGCGGCATTTTCTGGACCGCGCTCACCAATCTCATTACCATGGCCGGCATGGGCTTATTGTTTCTGGTCATGGCCGGTTTTGTCGAACATCTCGCCACCGGTGCCGACCTGCCGGATGTCCTGCCGATTGTGGGCGGCCTCCTGGTCTTTTTCGTGTTGCTCTTTGCCTCTAACTGGCAGCAGTATTACTACACCTACTGCATCTTTTACGAGGAGTGCGGCAAGCAGCGTATGGAGATTGCCGAGCGCTTGCGCAAACTGCCGCTGTCGTTTTTTGGTCGTCGTGATCTGGCCGATTTAACCGAGACCATCATGGGTGACGTCCAGGCCATGGAGCACGCCTACAGCCACGTGCTGGGAGAGCTTTGGGGTGCCATCATCGCAAGCGTCATTGTGTTCGTGGCGTCGCTGTTCTTTTGCTGGCAGCTGGCGATTGCGGCGTTTTGGAGCGTTCCCGTGGCCTTTGCCGTGCTGTATCTGACGCGCGGCCCCATGATCCCGGTGTTCGACCATGTGCGTGCCGAGAAGGTCAAGGTTACCGAGGCGATCCAGGAGACGCTCGACTGCGTGCGCGAGATCCGCGCCACCAACCAGGAGGCTCATTATCTTGAGGGGCTCAACGCCGTGATCGATGCCGAGGAGCGCGAGACCACCAAGGGCGAGCTCGCCAATGGGCTTTTGGTCAACTCCGCCTTTGCCATCCTGCGCCTGGGGATTGCCACTACGTTGGTCACGGGCGCTGCGATGGTCGCCTCCGGCCAGGTCGACTTTTTGATGATGTTTGCCTTCCTGCTCATGGTGAGCCGCATCTATGCGCCCTTCGATCAGGCACTGATGCTGATGTCCGAGCTGTTTGCCGCCGAGTCGTCGGCCAAGCGCATGCGTTCCATCATGGAAGAGCCCGTGGCGCGGGGCAGCGAGCAGTTTGAGCCCGTGGGCCACGATGTGGTGTTCGATCATGTGGCATTTGGCTATGGTGCGGGCGAGGACGGCCGCGCCGGCGAGAAAGTTCTTACCGATGTGAGCTTTACCGCCAAGGAAGGCGAGGTCACGGCACTGGTCGGTCCTTCGGGCTCCGGTAAGTCCACGGTGAGCCGCCTGGCCGCGCGCTTTTGGGACGCCACCGAAGGCACGGTCACCGTGGGCGGCGTGGATGTTGCGAGCGTGGATCCCGAGGTGTTGCTGCGCGACTACGCCATTGTGTTCCAAGACGTGCTGCTCTTTGACGACACGGTGATGGGAAACATCCGTCTTGGTCGTCGCGATGCCACCGATGAGGAAGTGCTTGCTGCCGCGCGTGCCGCCAACTGCGACGAGTTTGTGAGCCGCATGCCGCAGGGCTATGACACCATGATCGGCGAGAACGGCTCCAAGCTGTCCGGCGGTGAGCGCCAGCGCATCTCTATCGCCCGCGCGCTGCTCAAAGACGCGCCGATCGTGTTGCTGGACGAGGCGACGGCGAGTTTAGATGTGGAGAACGAGACCGTGGTGCAGCAGGCGCTCTCCCGCCTGCTCGCAGGCAAGACGGTTATCGTTATTGCCCACCGTATGCGTACGGTGGAAAATGCCGACAAAATCGTTGTACTCAAGGATGGTGTGGTTGCCGAGCAGGGCACTCCGGCGCAGCTCAAGGCGGCAGGTGGAGAATTCGCCCGCATGGTGGCGCTGCAAAAGGAAGCAGCTACCTGGCAGTTGTAAGAAGGGGCAAAGGGACAGTCCCTTTCTCACATTGACAATCGGTTACTCCGCATCGTTAGTTTTCAAAAGGTTAGCCATGGCTGACCTAGATAGTTAGATAAAATTGAGATATTTCAAAAGCGTGCTCGAGCAAACTTGTTTACTCGGGTGCTGAGGCACCATGCCGCGTCCAATGCGGCAAAAGGGAGAAGCAACATGAAGAAGTCGACGTTCAATACCCTGCTTGTCGGTGGCGGTTTTCTGCTTGGCACGGCCGGCATCAAGCTGCTTACCAGCGCTCCGGTCAAGAATGCCTGCGTGCAGGGTATTGCGTGCGGTATGCGCATCAAGAACGGCTACCAGGACATGGTCGAGCAGGCCAAGGCTAATGTCGACGACATGGTTGCCGAGGCGGCCTACATCACCCAGAGCGAGGCCGCTGCTGACGAGGCAGCAGAGTAACGCTCCCAGGCACAAACTATGAGATTCTCGATTATCAGCGAGATCCCCGGCAGGACCCGTCTTCAATTGGCGGGTCCTGTGCCAGAGAGCGATCTCGATGCACTTCTTAAGCTCAGCGGCGATATCGACGGCGTGCACAAGGTACGCGTCTATGGCCGTATTGGCCAGTTAGCGCTCGAATATGACGAGCCGTGTCGCGATGCCGTGCTGGCCGCCGTCGGTGCGCTCGACGCTCAGGCCATTGCCGACGCAAAGACGGGTTACGTGATGCAGCTTGAGCCGCGCAAGCACAAGCTCGTTATGGATCTTGCCACGCTTGTCGGCGCCCACTATGCGCGCCGATGGTTTTTGCCCACGCCCCTGCGTGCGGTGTTTGTCGTGGCCGGTTACATGGCATTTTTGCGCGCTGCCCTTCATGAGCTGGCGCAGCCGCGCCTGACCGTTCCCGTGCTCGACGCTTCGGCCATCGGCATTTCGTTCGTCAAGCGTGATGTCGACACCGCGGGCCAGACGATGTTCCTGCTCAATGTGGGCGAATTGCTCGAGGACTACACCCGCGCCATGAGCGAAAACGAGCTCATCAACTCGCTGCTCGACGTGCCTGATAAGGCACAAAAAGTGGTCGGCGACACCGAGGTGAGCGTTGCCGCCACCGAGCTTGAGCCCGGCGATCTGGTCGCCGTACGCACTGGCATGTCCATTTGCATCGACGGTGTTGTCGAGCAGGGGAGCGCCATGGTCAACCAGGCGACCCTGACCGGCGAGCCGCTTGCCGTCGAGCGCAGCGTGGGCGACGACGTGTTCGCCGGCACCGTCGTGGAGGACGGCAGTATCCTGGTGCGCGTGCGCGCCAACACGGCACAGACCAAGCTGCGCTCGATTGTCTCACTCGTGCAGACGGCCGACTCGCTCAAGTCCGAGGGCCAGTCGCACATGGAAGACCTCGCCAACAAGATCGTCCCGTGGAACTTCCTGCTCGCGGGTCTGGTTGCGCTTACCACCCGCAGCCTCATCAAGACCTCAGCGGCGCTGATGGTCGACTACTCGTGCGCACTCAAGCTCACGGGTTCCGTCGCCGTCATGACTGCCATGAGCGATGCTGCCAAGATGGGCGTCATGGTAAAGGGCGCGAAGTACTTTGAGTCGTTTGCCAAGGCCGACACCATTGTGTTTGATAAGACCGGCACGCTCACCGAGGCACAGCCGCGTCTAGCTTGCGTGCTCACGACCGATGGCTGGGGCGAGGACGAGATCCTGCGCCTTTCCGCTTGCTTGGAGGAGCATTTCCCGCATCCGGTGGCACGCGCCGTGGTCAATGCGGCACGCGAGCGCGGGCTCGAGCACCGCGAGCGCCATGCCGCCGTCGAGTACATCGTGGCGCACGGCATCGCTTCGTCCATTGAAGGGCGTCGCGCCATCATCGGTTCCGCGCACTTTGTATTTGAGGACGAGGGCGCGCAGCTCGAGTCCGACATCAAGGAACGCATTGAGTCCCAGATGCAGGGGCTGTCGCCGCTGTATCTGGCGGTCGACGGCACCGTTGTGGGCGTGCTCGGTATCGAGGACCCGCTTAAGCCCGGGGTCCGCGAGGCCATCGCCGACCTGCACGCGTTGGGCGTTAAGCACGTGGTCATGCTCACGGGCGACTCGGAGCGCACGGCCGAGCGCATTGCTCGCGAAGCAGGTGTCGACGAATTTAAGGCCGAGCTGCTGCCCGAGGACAAGTACGCGTATGTGGAGCGCATTAAGGGCGAGGGGCGCCACGTTGCCATGGTGGGCGACGGCGTCAACGATTCGCCGGCGCTCGGTTTGGCCGACGTGGGACTGGCGATGGGTGGTGGAAGCGACATCGCCAAGGAGGTCGCCGATATCATCCTGACCGATACGGATCTGGCCGCGATCGTGCGCCTGCGCCGCATGAGCCAGGGCCTCGTTGATCGTCTGACGAGCTCCTATTCTAAGGTAATGCTCACTAACTCAGCGCTGTTGGCACTGGGCATTACCGGCATGATCACTCCGCAGACGTCGTCACTGCTGCACAACGGCTCGACGATTGCCTACAGTCTGAGCAACGCGAAGGCGTACCTGCGTTAGCAGACGTGTTCGCCCACGTTATCTGGCCTGCGCCCAGACGGCATCGGTGTCGTCCGGGCGCAGGCCTTTTGCATTTGACCATGTGCTAGCTTATCTATATAGTGTTGCTAGCAGGGCTAGCAATTGAAGGGAGCGGGATCGACGTGGGTGCTGTTAGCGGCATGGCGCAGGTGAATGTTCGCGTAGATCGCTCGGTTAAAGAGCGCGCCGAGGAAGCGCTGCAGCTTTCGGGCAGGTCACTGCCCGAGCTCATCAAAAAGGTGGTGGCCAAGGTCGCGCAGGGCGGTGGTTCGTGCGAGGAAGTGCTTGCGGCCGTCGACGACCGGCAGCAGACCGTCGCACCCGATACGCCGTTCGCCGCATCATGGGCGGTGGCGGATCAGCTTTACGCGGACCTGGGTATCGATACGTCGCCCGTATCCGACGATCGCGATTGGGACACAATCTATTCCGAGACCATGGACGATCGCTATCGCCAAAAGGGGATGATCCTGTGAGCGGAGCCCCTCTTAAGATCATGGTGGATGCCAACGTTTGGGTCGATTCGTTTTGCGTCGACCATGCCGAGTCGCTTGCCGCGCGTGCGTTTATTGGGCGGGCGACGGAGACGCGTGCGCTGCTGTTCTTCCCGGTGCATACCGCTAAGGACGTGCTGTACGTTGTACAGCACGAACTGAAGCGTAGCGTTCTTGCCAGCGGGGGAGCGCTCGACGAGGCTTCTGCCCGCGCGATTGGCGATGCGGCGCTGGCGTTTGTTCGGAACATGACCGAAAACGCCACGGCTGTGGGTGCAGATGCGTCGGACCTTTGGCTGGCTGACAAATACTTAGCGTTCCATCGCGATTACGAGGACAACTTGGTGCTCGCCGCGTGCAAGCGCGCGCAGGTCGATTACTTGGTGACCAACGATCGCAAGCTGCTCGAACATGCCGATCTTGCAGCAAAGACCCCGCGCCAAATGATGCCGATTCTGGTTTTGGCCGAACGCGGCCGCGCGGCTATCGGTTGACGCAAACTGTTTGCGGGCCTCTTGGACGACGATGCGCCAAGGGGCCCGCGTCTGCTATTTACAAAAGCTCGGCCTTAATGGCGGGACTTTCTGCGAGCTGCTCGGCTGCCTTTTCGTTGGAGCTATCGAGTGCTGCCAGGCTGCGGTAGACCCACTCGTTGACCTGGGTGTTCTTGACGCCTGCGGTCTGCATAAGGGCGCCTACCTCGCGGATTGCTGCGAACAGATCGGCCTTGGGACCCGCGAGCTCGACCTCGATACCGTGGTAGGCGGCTACGCCGCGGTTCTCACTCACGTGGTCGATAAAGCCCTCGACGGTCTCAAGCTGCTGAGTGAGAGCTGCATCATCGTCAACGTCCAGCGCGACGAGTGCGTTCGATACCGTGAGGGCGGGATGTCCGCAGGGGACAAAGCCCTCGATGACATCCATAGCTTCGGTAATGGTTGAGCCCAGGCCTGCGAGGGCATTGACGAGTTGCTGCTTGGTATCCATAACGGTCCTTTCGACGGGTCAATTTTGCTTGGCGAAAATATACGTGACGCGATCGGTAACAAAAGTGCGAAGTGCGGCGCACATTGGGGTCTTCACAGCTCGTGCATAGAACAGCTGTCCGCTTTCAGAACGTGGTAAGATAACACTCCACAAGCGGGGCTCGCCCCGTATGTTCCTTGAAAAGTCGACGGTTATCGGGTGTTTGCAGGCCCGATACCATCCAGACTTTCCCGACATTCGGGGGCGACTGGTTTCGACACGATAGCTCTGAGAGAGGAAGCAAGCCGAGGTCTCCTCGCCTCGTTAAACAGGGGTACCGTCAAATTGAATTGACAACAACTCTTCTTTTGAGCCTATGGCTCTCGCTGCTTAATTTATAGCGGCGCGTCAACCCGGTGATTTCCCCGACACCGGCGCGACGTCATGTTAGGGGAATGCTCCTGCGCACGTAATCGGTATGGCGCAGGCTAAGATCGAACCGGTTGGGATGCTGCGAGCGTGTCGCTGCGCGCAAAGCGTCCGAGACTAAACCAGCGACTGAGCTTGGAGATGCCAATCAGGGGGCTTTCGTGGACCGGAGTTCGATTCTCCGCGCCTCCACCAATAGTTACAGGCAGGTAGATATTCGTATCTACCTGCCTTTTCATTTCTAGCCCGTACCGCGGAGAATCGAACTCTGTGCAGGGCGCGAACGTAAAGAAAACGCGTAAGCGTTTTTAGCCCGCGGGCGAGGACGCCGGCAGGCGGCCGAAGCCGGTGCGTGTTCGCGAAGCAAACACGCGGATTCTCCGCGCAAAGCCCCAACCCAAAACAGATGTGCTGCCGATGGTATTTCAGCTAGCCATGCCCAGCACCAACGGATTCCCCCACCCGCGGAGAATCGAACTCTATGCAGGGCGCGGGCGTAAAGAAAACGCCTCAGTGACGCAGAGTGGGACGCGCTTTCCCAATGGCAGCCCAGGCGGAAACCGCATCCCGGAATCTAAGCTCGGAATGGGATACATTTTCCGGATGACGCCTCAAGTGGAAGCTGCGACCCGGAATCGAGCCGTAGAGTGGGACATGCTTTCCCCATGGCAACCCAGGTGGAAAGCGCATCCCGGAATCGCCCCTCAGAACGGGACGCGCTTTCCGCCAGCCGCCCCCTCAACTCCAAAACCCATGCGCCCTCCATCCCAAAACTGGGTAGAAGAAAGTCAAAACGCAATCGCAGGAGGTCAATATGACTGCAGAAGATAAGGCAAAGAACGCCGGCAAGGTCGCGCTCGTCTTGGAGGGCGGCAGTTTTCGTGGGCAGTTTACCGCCGGCGTGCTCGACGTTCTCATGGAGGCCGGTGTCGAAATTCCGGCGGTGTACGGCGTCTCGGCCGGTGCGCTCAACGGCGTCAACTACAAGTCGCACCAGATCGGCCGCACCAACCGAGTCAATTTGACCTTCTGCAACGACAGCCGCTACATGGGCGCCGCGTCGTTTGCGTCCACGGGTTCCATCGTGGGTTACGACTTTATCTTCAACGACGTCCAGGACCGCCTGGATCCTTTTGATAACGAGACGTTCGACGCCAGCCCTATCGAGATGTACGCCGTCGCGACGGACATGCTGTTTGGAACCGCTGCCTACCTGCCGGTCAAAAGCGCCGTGCTCGACCTCGACGCCGTGCGCGCCTCGACGTCGCTGCCGCTGGTGACGCCGCCGGTCGAGATTGACGGGCACAAATACGTCGACGGCGGCGTGGCCGATTCGGTTCCTATCGAGCATGTGCTCGAGGAGGCGGGCTTCGACCGTGCGGTCGTCATCGTCACCCAGGACCGCTCGTATGAGAAAAAGCCCTACGAGTTTTTGCCGGCGGCGCGCGCCCGTTATGCTGACTACCCCTATCTGCTCGAGGCTATCGAGACGCGCCACGACCGCTATAACCTCCAGCGCATGCACCTGTGGAAGTATGAGCGCGATGGCCGCGCGTTGGTCGTCGCTCCGCAAAAGCCGGTCGAGGTCGGCCATGTCGAGCATGATCCAGTAAAGCTGCTCGATCTGTATATTCAGGGTCGCCAGGAGGCAAAGCGTTTGCTCGCGGAGATCCAGGAGTTTGTTGAGCGCTAGCGCTGCAACGTCACGGCTCGTGGATGACATGTGCAGAAACTCTGGTCGGAGCCAAAATACCTGTTGACTCGTACGGCGAGCGGGGTAATATGGACGGGTTACTTGCAGAGCCCCGTGAATCTCTGTAACAACACGTACTGTACATGGAGGAGTCTAAGTGATTTCGAAATCGACTCACTACGCCAAGCAGGGCGAGGTCCAGCGCAACTGGGTTCTCGTCGACGCCGATGGTGCTGTCCTGGGCCGTCTTGCCACCCAGATCGCAATGATCCTGCGCGGTAAGAACAAGCCTCAGTTCACGCCCAACAGCGACTGCGGCGACTTCGTTGTCGTCATCAACGCCGATAAGGTCCAGCTTACCGGTAACAAGGCCGACACGAAGACCTATTATCGCCACAGCGGCTACAACGGCGGCCTCAAGGCTGAGAGCTTCCGCCAGGCTATGGAGAAGCACCCGGAGAAGGTCATCGAGCGCGCCGTTCGCGGTATGCTGCCCAAGACCACCCTCGGCCGTGCCCAGATGACCAAGCTTAAGGTCTACGCTGGTGCCGAGCATCCGCACGCTGCCCAGAACCCCACGAAGATTGAGCTGGAGGCTTAAAGATGGCTGAGAACACCGTTGTCTACCAGGGTACCGGTCGTCGTAAGAACGCCGTCGCCCGCGTCCGTCTCGTCCCCGGCACCGGCAAGGTGACCATCAACAAGCGTGACGCCGAGCAGTATTTCGGCCGTCATCAGCTCGTTGAGAACGCCCTTGCTCCCTTCAAGGTGACCGACACCGCCGGTCAGTTCGACGTTATCGCTCTGTGCGATGGCGGCGGCATCTCCGGTCAGTCCGGCGCTCTGCGCCTGGGCATCGCTCGCGCTCTTCTGAACGCTGGCGACTACCGTGCTGACCTCAAGAAGGCCGGTTTCCTTACGCGCGATGCTCGCGTGGTCGAGCGCAAGAAGTACGGCCTCAAGAAGGCCCGCCGCGCTCCCCAGTTCTCCAAGCGCTAAGGTTTTATCTCCTTTCGAGATACAATGTACAAGCGGGGCCTGCCGATTCCTCGGCGGGTCCCGCTTTTCTTTTTCGACTAGCGTGGGCGGTTGCATATCGCCTGCTAGGGAAGGAGCGATCCTATGCCCCAGAACATCTTCGGTACCGACGGCGTCCGTGGCGTCGCCAATGCCGACCTCTCGTGCGACCTTGCGTTTCGCCTGGGCCGCGCGGCGACCAAGTTTCTTGGTCCGGATATCTGCGTCGGCCGCGACACGCGTCTTTCGGGCACCATGCTCGAGAGCGCTCTGACCGCCGGCATCATGGCCGAGGGCGGCCGTCCGCACTGCTGCGGCGTCATCCCCACGCCTGCCGTGGCGCTGCTCACCGTCCAGAACGAGCTCGACGGCGGCATCGTCATCTCTGCTTCGCACAATCCGCCGGAGTTCAACGGCATCAAGTTCTTTAGCCGCAAGGGCATGAAGCTTCCCGACGCGGTTGAGGAAGAGATCAGCGCCTGGGTCATGTCCGAGGAGGCCATGGCTGCCGACACGTTGCCGACCGGCGCCGGCGTGGGCCACATTATCAAGATGAAGGACGCTCGCAAGGCATATGTCGATCATGCCATCGATACGCTCGACGGCCTGAGGCTCGATGGCCTAGTCGTTGCCGTCGACTGCGGCCACGGCGCTTCTTGCCAGACTACGCCCGCCGCGCTGCAGCGCCTGGGCGCCACGGTGCACGCTATCAACACCGATTACTGCGGCACTGACATTAACGTTGAGTGCGGCTCCACTCACCTTGAGCCCCTGCGCGAGCTCGTGCTGCGCACCCACGCCGATATCGGCCTGGCCCACGACGGCGACGCCGATCGCGTGCTGTTCGTGGACAGCGAGGGCAATGAGATCGACGGTGACTACATCCTGGCTATCTGCGGTTCTGACCTCGCCGCCCGCGGCAAGCTCGCCAACTCCGAGATCGTCTCGACCGTCATGTGCAACTTGGGCTTCTCCATCGCTATGAAGGAGCAGGGCTTCGAGATGGTTCAGACCGCCGTGGGCGACCGCTACGTTCTGGAGCGTATGCTCGCGGATGGCGCCGTCATCGGCGGCGAGCAGTCCGGCCACATCATCTTCCTGGAGCACAACACCACCGGTGACGGCCTGGTGACGGCTCTGCAGCTGCTGGCCGTGCTCAAGCGCACCGGTCGTACCCTCACCGATCTTGCCGGCATCATGAAGAAGTACCCGCAGGTACTCGTCAACGTGCATTCCGACAACAAGGCCGGCCTGGACGAATGCCAGCCCATTTGGGACGCCGTCGCTGCCGCCGAGAAGGAGCTTGACGGCCGCGGCCGCATTCTGGTGCGCCCGAGCGGTACCGAGCCGCTGGTCCGTGTTATGGCCGAGGCGGAGACGCACGAGCTCACTCAGCGTGTTGTCGACGACATCGTCGAGGTTGTCAAGCGCGAACTTCCCTAATGGTCAAAAACGGGTGCCAAGTGGTAAACTGTTAAAGCTATTTTGATTGATTGGTATGTCCGAGGGGGAGCATGTTCACTAAAGTCCTAAGGTCTTTTGGTATGCGTGGACGAGTTCTTACGCTGGATGCTCCCATCTCGGGCGACGTCATTCCGCTCTCCGAGGTAAACGACCAGACGTTTGCCACCGGCCTTTTGGGCCAGGGCGTGGCGATTCAGCCTACCGGCACGCGTGTGATTGCGCCGGCAGACGCCAAGGTCGAGGCCATTTTTCCCACGGGTCACGCCGTTGCGCTCAACACGGTCGATGGCCTAGACGTGCTGATCCACGTTGGTTTGGACACTGTTCAGCTTGAGGGCAAGCATTTTAGCGTGCATGCACAGGTGGGCGATGTCGTCCATAAGGGTGACGTGCTCATCGAGTTCGATCGCGAGGCAATTGCTGCCGAGGGCTACGATGTGACGGTTCCCATCTTGGTGTGCAACTCCGTTGAGTTCTCGAGTATCAAGGGCTCCGTTGGTGCGCATGTCGAAGAGATGGACCAGCTCATCGTTGCTCGCGAACGCTAGCAAGTGCACGTGGCCATTAGCCTACAATTCAAACACGTTTATGGAGGGCGCCCTTGAAAGAGGGCGCCCTCCGTGGCAAGATGGGATTTGTCCGAAGCTAAACGGCTTTGGGTCACCGTGGACGGGCAGGGGCCTCGACGCGGCTAGACACGAGACACATACATTACGCGACCTCGCCCTGGTGGCCGCACACGTTGGTTGCGGCCGACGCGGGCCGCGGGCAAGTGCTTGTAAGGGGAGCCTTGCCTCTCTTGTACGAGAAAGGACGCGTAATGAAGATCATTAAAGCTAAAGACTACGAGGATATGAGCCGCAAGGCCGCCAATATTATCTCGGCGCAGGTTATCCTCAAGCCCGATTGCGTGCTGGGTCTTGCCACCGGCTCCACCCCGATCGGTGCCTACAAGCAGCTCGCTGCTTGGTACGAGAAGGGCGACGTCGACTTTGCCGAGGTCAGCACCTACAACCTGGACGAGTATCGCGGCCTTTCGCACGACGATCCCCAGAGCTATCACTACTTCATGCGTGAGAACTTCTTCGATCACATCAACATCGACCTGAACAACACGCATGTGCCCGACGGTTCCAACCCCGACGCCGCCGCTGCCTGCTCTGAGTACGACAAGATCGTCGCCGCCGCCGGTTACCCGGATCTGCAGCTGCTCGGCATTGGCAACAACGGCCACATCGGTTTCAACGAGCCCGATGACCACTTCTCCAAGGGCACGCACTGCGTCGACCTCACCGAGAGCACCATTCAGGCCAACAGCCGCCTGTTCGACAGCATCGACGATGTTCCCCGTCAGGCCTACACCATGGGTACCCAGACCATCATGTATGCCCGCATGATCCTAGTCGTCGCCAACGGCGAGGTCAAGGCTCAGGCCGTGCATGACATGTGCTATGGTCCGGTTACGCCCGCGTGCCCGGCTTCGATCCTGCAGCTGCACACCAACTGCGTTGTCGTTGCCGACGAGGCCGCCCTTTCGCTCTGCGAGTAGCGCGAATCCTGCATCTCGACATAGCCTTGCCTAAGGCCTCCGCTTTGCGGGGGCCTTTTTGTTATCCCTCTCCGCCCGCTTGACCAAAATCTTGCCGCAAGCTTGACGAATGCCGGATGCCCAACAGCTTGATTCATTCCATACCAGATTCTATGCAAAAATGCCACTAAAAGGTCGTAGACGGTAGCGGGTGCTAGGCGAGTTGAATGACATAGCTGAACCTTGTTCATTTGCGTTACACTGCCGCTTAGATGGGACAAGCTGACAAGCTCATTTACCTGCTTAAAGACCGATTAGTCGGGGGATTAATAACAATCGGCCCTCGCTGTACAAAAACTTGCCGCTTGCGTACCAAAAGACAACCTAGAACACAAGGTCGCTCTATTCATAGCGCGGCTTGTATGGTCTTGCGGTTACAGTGTCCATACGGTCGAGTTGAGGAGCGGGCATGGTAAACGATTTGGGCAGTATGGACGACCTCGAGCTGATGCCGCTGGGCGGTGGCTATATGGTGCGACGCGAACGCTTGATGAATGAGCTTCTCGCCAAGGGCCGAAAGGCCGGCATCGTGGTTCTTTATGCGCCCGACGGGTTTGGGAAGACCTCGGTGCTGCTGCAGTACACCCATGAGGTTAAATGCGACCCGACGCGAGGCCCCGTGCGGATTATCGAGGCCGATCGCGCCACTGGGCGCGAGGTGTTTATGCAGCTCGAGGTGGTTACCGAAGAACTCAAAGACAAACCGCACTCCCTTATCGCGATTGATAATGTGCCAAACCTCGATCAGCACGATACCGAAGACCTCATCGACAGGATTCGCGGCCTGCGCGCTATGGGGGTGGGGGTCTTTATCTCCTGCCGTCCTTCAAATCGTCAACTGATTCATGGGCTGGGCGATTCGGTTAAGATCAATGCGCAGATGCTCAAGGTGCATGCCTATGAGTATTCGGCGTGGGCATCGGCGTTTTCGATCAGCACATCGCTCGACTTTTATCAGCTCACGCAGGGCGTGCCCGAGCTCGTTTCGGCATTGCAGACGGGTCTGTATGGCCAAGGCGACGTAGCCGGTCTGCTCGAAAACGAGATTGTCAACGTATATGGCGCGGCACTTGTCGACCTGGCTTCGCTCGACAATAATGCACTGTTTTGCGTGGCATGTCTCATGATTTTGATGGGCGAGGGCAATATCGCAGAACTCGAGGCTTGCGGGGTGAGGCTATCGATGGTCGACCAGTCCTACTTCGTACGCGACTACCCGATCTTTGGCTTGGACCCCGCCGAGCGGAGTTTTACGTGTCTGGGCACGGAGGATAACGGACGCTTGCGCTTGCGTAAGTTGGTGGCCGAGGTTCGCCCCGAACTTGTTCCGAGGGCGGCCCGGATTTTGCTTAAGGCGGGCCGATGCGATGCGGCGATGGGCCTGGCGGACGCTTTTTTGGACCGTGATGCGGTCCTTGAACTTGCTGGGCAGTATGGGGTCGATCTGGCTCTGACGGGGCACGGGGGCCGATATCTGCCGAGCAGCGCTGGGCACGATCGATGCCGAGGATCCGGCTCCAGAGCCAACGCCTGCCGAGGCGCTTGGCGTATATCTGGCAGCGGTCAGCGTGTCCAATACAAAGCTCGCTCGCTATATGGCATCGGTCATCGAGCGCGGGGGCGAACGGGCGGCCTGCGAAATAGACCCTGTTTCATGGAGGGTGGCCCAGACACTGACGGCTGTTTGCTATGGGGACAACGGGCTTGGGCTTCCTACGAACCTGACCGTGCCAGAAATCGAGACATCCCATACCGCACTCGATATGTTGTCCGCGCATATCGAGGTCAAGCGCTGCCTGACCGAGCGGGGAGATGACGGCGGCGTTCTACAGCAGCTCAAAACGAGCAAGGCCTACGACTGCGAGCTCGACATCGCGGGGATTGTTATACGGGCCGACAGCATGCTGGTGGAGCTTTTTGACGGGTCGTTTGCGGGAACCGACGAGCGCGACGACGAGATGACGGTGGTGCGGGAGGCGCTCGACGTACGTGGGCTCAAGGCGATGGCTATCTGGGTGCGCATGGTGTTGGCGGCACGGCGGCTCCTTTCCGGCTTGCCGGTAACCGACGACGCGGCATTCAACGAGCTCGATCGTTTTGCCGTGCGCATACGCGACAACCAGATTCAGCTGTTTGGCCTGTTGCTAGAAGGCTGGCAGTCGCTGGCAGAGGGACGGCCGGTTAATGCAAAGTTCCGTGCGGTCCAAGTGCTCAAACTTGCCGAGGAGTCGATTGCGTACATGCGCGATAACGCATTGCTGTTGGAGCGCGCGGCGTATCTGCGTAACACCTCGATGGTTTCGGTGCGTGAGGAAGCGGAGTTGCTCGATATAAGCCAGACGCAGGTTGGTGGAGCGGAGGCCTGGATGGTGGCGCTGCATTTGGCCTGTGCGGGCCGAGACAGCGATCTTGCGGCCTGGATGTCCATGAATCGTGCGGGGATTCTGGAGCCATCGTATCGGCTCTTTGCGCGCCTTGCCATGCATTGTCTGGGCGAGCCGGCGACCAGGATTCGCAAGAAGCTTCCCGTGCGCGAGCTGTCGCGGTACTCGCTGCGCGACGATTTGGAAGGGGAGGGCGAGCGCCTGTTCCAGGCCGGCGAGGTTGAAGCCGTTGATACCATTGACCATATCGAGATTCGCATGTTTGGTGCGTTTCGCGCTGAGCGCGACGGGTTTCCCATCACGGACAAAATGTGGCGCCGCAAGAAGGCGGCGACACTTGCCGAGCGGCTTGCGCTGGGCATGGATGCGCTCGTCGATCGTGAGACGCTGGCCATGGAGTTGTGGCCCCATGCCGAGTTCAATAGCGCCCGCAACAACCTGTACTCGACGATATCGCGCTTGCGGTCGGCTTTGGGACCGACGCCGGATGGCAAGTCGTGTGTGCTCATCCAAAATGAATGCATCGGACTCAACGGCGACTACGTCAAGACCGATGTACGGCTGTTTGACCAGATAAGCCGCGAGGTTTTGGGAAATCGCACGGGTGCGCGCGGGCCCCATTTAGTTGAGCTGTGCCTTAAGATTGAGCAGCTTTATGCCGGGCCGCTGTATGTTCCCAATGGCTGTAACCCCACCTACTTTTTGCGTATGCGACGCATTATGCAGTCAAAGTTCATCGATTGCATGATTAAGGGAGCAAATGCCGCTCTAGAAGAAAACGATCTGCAGTCGGCGATTTGGCTGGCGGAGTCGGGGCTTCGGCAGGAAACAGCGCGTGAGGATATGGTGCGCTGCGCCATGCGCGTCTACAGTGCGGCGGGGCGGCGGCGCGATATCGTCGAGCTGTACAGCGGGCATATGCACCATCTGAGGGAGCAGGTCAATGGCGTGCCCGAGCCCGAGACGCGGCGTCTATACGAGCGCTTGGTGGAGGGGCGGCTCAATCGCGTGCTGGTCGAGCGATAAAAAACGGGCGCCCGAAGTACTTGGGCACCCGTAAGCTTGCTATGTGTTGGCTCGCCGGATCATTGGCTCTTAGACGAGCTTGATCTTCTCGATGTCCTTGCGCGAGGACTCGCGATACAGCGAGAACTTGCGGCCGATGACCTGGACGACCTCGGCGTGGCAACGCTCGGAGAGCTCTTCGGCGGCCTCGCGGGCGGAAAGACTGGAGCCATCGAGCACGGAGCACTTAACGAGTTCGTGCTTCTCCAGGTAGGCGACCGTCTGCTCGACGGTGCCCTCGTTGACATCGGACTTACCGATGATGATGGCGGGGTTGAGGTGATGGGCCATGCTGCGAAGCTGCTTGACCTGGGCTCCTGTCAGTGCCATGGGTTCTCGCTTTCTATGTATGGGGCGCCCCGCGACGGGGCCTTAATCTACGTGAGCTGTCCCACGATAGCGCAGGAACGGCGCGGTGTGGAGCGCGTTTGCCCAGTTCAAAAAGAATGCGGATGCCGAGTGAGTGGGCGGCGTGGGCTGCGAACAGGCTATGAGCTGGGCGCAGAGACTGGATCCCATGCAATAAATGCCCAACGGACCTTGCGGACGTGGTCGAGCATGTAGCGTCCCTGCGGCACACCCTTGGAGCCCGGCTCACCGGCATGGGGATTCTCGATCATGTGTTGGGCGATGTAGTCGCGCAGACGGTCGACCTTATCCTCGTTGCCATGCTCAAGCATGCGGGAAAAGTCCGCCACGCCCGCTTCAAGGCTGTCGAAGGTATCGCGACGCGGCGATTCAAAGTACGTGACCTGCGGCAGGGCACCCATCTGAATGAGGATGTTGAAGGCGTACACAAAGCCATTACTGCAGGTAACCGAGGCGCCGATAGCGTTCATCAAGTGCAGATCATAGCGCGGGCTGGAGTTGGCGACCATCGTGACAGCACAACGCCGACGAGCCGTGCGGTCGAGCTTGGCAAGCGCATCTTTTAGATTGGTCGTCGTAACCGACCGACTGGCAAAGGCAACATCCACCGCTTTCGCGACCGGTCCAACCAAATCCCAATCATCATCCCAAGCGAGCTCAAGCGGCGTAATGCGATCCTCGAGCCCATAGTACTCAATACCAGCATCAAGCGTGCCTAACATAGCAGGGGAAAAGTCAGCAGCAATCACAGGATGCCCAGCCTGAGCAAGCGGAATGGCAATCGACCCAGCTCCACACCCCATATCGAGCACCGACTCACCAGGCTCAAGAGCCAGCAATTTCATAAAATCCCGAGCATAAGGGGCAGTCTCAAGAGGTCGAAAATGTCGAGCTCGCTTATCCCATTCAAAAGAATCATCAGCCCGATGCCGAGCGGCCTGCAGACGCATCCATTCGCCATTCCAATCCGCAGCAAGCAGCTCAGAACGAATCTCCCCATCAACCACGGGCCAACCTCCTCACACAACAAAAAAAGCGGCCCCTCCCAAAAGAAGAGCCGCAACAAGCATATATCAGAAAAAGAACCGTTCCAACGCCAAAACGCCGCACCAGCCAAGTGGTGCAGGAGCGAAGCAACTGCAACCGGGATAGAACCCAACCGAGGTCCCGTTGTGCGGGAGCCCCGGGGAGGGCAAATATATAAGGTCGATCGCGAGTTCCGCACGAGCCGGAGAGCACTTAATGTGCTCTCCGTGCGAGTCAGGACTGTCCGAGCAGGCGACCTTATATATTTGCCCCCCGGGGCTCCTCGCCTCGTATCCCTGGGCTAGTTCTTCAGTGAGTTCAGCGGAGCCGGGAAGCGTCCACCACGGTGGGCAAGCACGGTGCCGGCGTTGGGGTTCACCGGCATGATGGGTGCACGGCCGAACAGGCCGCCGTACTCGACGCAGTCACCCACGCCCTTGCCGATGGCGGGAATCACGCGGACGGCCGTGGTCTTGTTGTTGATGACGCCGATGGCCATCTCGTCGGCGATGATGCCGGCGATGGTCTCGACCGGGGTGTCGCCGGGGATGGCGATCATGTCCAGGCCGACGGAGCACACGCAGGTCATGGCCTCGAGCTTCTCGAGCGAAAGCGCACCGGCTTCGACGGCGGCGATCATGCCGGCGTCCTCGGACACGGGGATGAAAGCGCCGGAGAGACCGCCCACGCTGGAGCTGGCCATGACGCCGCCCTTCTTGACGGCATCGTTGAGCATGGCGAGCGCGCAGGTCGTGCCGGGGCCACCGCAGATGCCCACGCCGATAATCTCGAGGATGCGCGCAACGGAGTCGCCGATGGCAGGCGTAGGTGCCAGCGACAGGTCGACAATGCCCTTCTCGACACCCAGACGATGGGCGGCCTCGCGGCTCATGAGCTCGCCGGCACGGGTGATTTTAAAGGCAGTCTGCTTAATCTTCTCGGCGACTTCCATCATCGATGCGGAATCGGGCAGCTTCTCCAGGGCTGCGGCCATAACGCCGGGGCCCGAGACGCCCACGTTGATGACGGCGTCGGCCTCGCCACCGCCGTGGACGGCACCCGCCATAAACGGGGAGTCCTCGACCATGTTAGCAAAGCAGACAAACTTGGAAGCGCCGACGGAATCCTGGTCGGCCGTGAGTTTAGCGGCATCGATGATGGTCTGCGCAGCCATGAGTACGGCGTCCATGTTGATGCCGGCACGCAGGCTGGCGACGTTGACGCTGGAGCAGACGCGGCTCGTGGTGGCGAGCGCCTGGGGGATGGACTGGATGACGCGGCGGTCGGCGTCGCCGATGCCCTTCTGGACGAGTGCGGAGAAGCCGCCCAGGTAATCGATGCCGAGCGTCTCGGCCGCACGGTCGAGGGCATGCGCGATGGGGGTGAGGTCCTCATCCTTGCAGCACGCGGCAATCTGCGCCACCGGGGTGACGGAAACGCGCTTGTTGACAATGGGGATACCGTACTCGCGCTCGAGGTTCTCGGCGGTCTCGACCAGATGCTCAGCCGTGTGCGTCACATGGTCGTAGATCTTCGTGCACATGCGGTCGAGGTTCTCGTCACCGCAACCCATGAGCGAAACACCCATGGTGATGGTCCTGATGTCGAGGTTCTGTTCCTCAACCATGCCGCGGGTTTCCGCGATTTCTGCGGGCGTGATCGCCATCCTTGCGCTCCTATCTGCCAAAACGAGCATAGTCTTATCTATTCTAACGTGCCGCACGTGCCAAGTGGCGCGTGCGGCACGTTTTGGTGCTCGGTTGTTTCCGTTGTGTTACTTCCCAAAGACCTCTTCGGCGATACGAGCGCTCTCGGCGGCGTCCTTGGCGTAGTAGTCCGCGCCGATTTGCTTGGCGTATTCGGGGGTGAGCACGGCGCCGCCCACGATGATCTTGACGCCCGGAACCTCGGCATGGAGCAACTTGATGGTCTCCTCCATGGCGACGACCGTGGTGGTCATAAGCGCCGAGAGGCCGACGAGCTTAATGTCGCGCTCCTTGACGGTCTTGAGCACTTCCTGCGGATCGACGTCGCGGCCCAGATCAAAGACGGTATAGCCGTAGTTGTCGAGCAGCATCTTGACGATGTTCTTGCCGATATCGTGGATGTCGCCCTTGACGGTGGCCACGCAGATCTTACCCTTGTCGGCAATCTCGCCGGCGGGCATCAGGCGCTTGATGGTGTCGAAGCCCACGCGCGCGGCCTCGGCCGAGGCCATGAGTTGCGGCAAGAAGAACTTGCCCTGGTCAAAGAGGACGCCCACCTCGTCGAGGGCGGGGATAAAGTGATTGTTGATGAGGTCCATGGCGTCGTGGTCGGCCAACAGGCGTTCGGTCTCGGCCGCGATCTCGCCTTTGCGGCCCGAGACGACCATGCGATGAATCGGGTCGTCGTTGCCGTCGGTGCCAGCGGTGCCAGCAGCGGGCACGGTGTCGGTCGATGCGGCCTGAGCCGCTGCCGGGTTGGCGGCGATCTTGTACGGATCGGTCCAGCCGGCATAGCGCTCGATGTATCCGGTCGAGCCCTCGTCCTCAACGCTCAGGACGCGATAGCTGTAGACGGTGTCCATAAAGCGCTTGGAGCCTGGGTTCATGATGGGGGCGTCCAGGCCCGCGCCAAAAGCGGCAGCCAAAAAGACCGAGCCCAGCAGCGGGCGAGCGGGCAGGCCAAAGCTGATGTTCGACACGCCGAGTGCGCATTTGACGCCCAGGCGCTCCTTGCACATAGACATGGCGCGCAGGATCTGCTCAGCCTGGCGCTGGTTGGTCGAGGCGGTCATGACCAGGCAGTCGATGAGGATGCGGTCCGGGCCGATGCCGTAGCGGGCGGCCTCGGTCACGATGCGCTCGGCGATGGCGAAGCGAGCCTCGGCGGTATCGGGGATGCCGCCCTCGTCGAGCGTGAGGCCGACGACGTTGGTGCCATAGTGGGCGACCAGCGGGAAGATTTCGTCCATGATCTGCTGCTTGCCGTTAACCGAGTTGATGATGGGCTTGCCGGCGTAGCGGCGCACGGCGGCCTCGACGGCGGCGGGGTCGGTGGAGTCGATCTGCAGTGGCAGCAGCGTGGAGCCTTGGAGCTGCTCGGTCGCTTGCTGGATGACCTTGACCTCGTCGATCTCGGGCAGGCCGACGTTGACGTCCAGGATGTCGGCGCCCTGCTCCTGCTGGCTGATGCCCTGGCTCACGACGTAGTCCAGGTCGCCGTCGCGTAGGGCCTGCTGCAGGCGCTTTTTGCCGGTGGGGTTGATGCGCTCGCCGATGACGGCGATCTTGTGGCCGTCGCAGGGGAGGTCCACGACCGTCTGGGCGCTCGTGACCGACATGCTGGGCTTGCGGTGACGCGTGCAGGGCGTGTGGTTGTCGATGAGGGTGCGAAGTGCCGCCATGTGCGCCGGCGTGGTACCGCAGCATCCGCCGACGACGCTCACGCCGTCCTCGATCATGCCGGCGACGGCCTCGGCGTATTCGGGTGCCTGGATATCAAAGACGGTATTGCCGTCATCGTCCACGCGGGGCAGTCCCGCATTGGCCTGCACCATAACGGGCTTGTCGGTGACGGTGAGCATGCGCGCGGCGAGTCCTCGGAGCTCGGCCGGGCCCTGGCTGCAGTTGATGCCCAGGACGTCGGCGCCGATGGCGTCGAGGGTGATGGCGGCGACCTCGGGGCTCGTGCCCAAGAAGGTGCGGCCGTCTTCCTCAAAGGTCATGGTGGCAAAGACGGGCAAGTCGGAGTTCTCGCGGCAGGCGAGGACTGCCGCCTTGATCTCGGCAAGATCGGTCATAGTCTCGATAATAAAGAGGTCGACGCCCGCAGCGACGCCGGCGCGCACCTCCTCGGCAAAAAGGTCGTAGGCCTCGTCAAAGCTGAGGGTGCCCAGGGGGCGCAGCAGGGCGCCGATGGGGCCGATGTCGCCGGCGACGTAGCGGGCGCCGGCCACGCGGGCGCAGGTGACGGCCGCGGCAAAGACGTCTGCAACGGTGGCGGCGCCGTCGAGCTTGTGGGCGTTGGCACCAAAGGTGTTGGCGGTGATCACGTCACAGCCGGCGTCGACGTACTGACGCTGAATATCGGTGATGACCTGGGGCTCCTCAAAGTTGAGCAGCTCGGGCAGGGCGCCGGCCTTCATGCCGGCCGCCTGCAGCATGGTGCCCATGCCGCCGTCGAACAGCAGGTGCCCGGTGCCCTTGATGGCGGCGCGCAGGCGATCGTCCTTAATGTGCAGGTCGTCGATCGTGCGCGTCTTGTACGTGGCGCCGTTACAACGCGCAGTATTGACGGGCGCCGCCAGCGCGGTACCGTCGAAATCATGGGTGATAAGCGGAGTAAACATCGATGGCTCCTAATGGCTGGAATAGCAGGTGGTGTGGGCGGCGCGGAAGCGGCAGTGCTCACGCATGCGGCAGATATTGCAGGTGGGGCGGCTCTGGGCGTCGTGGACTTCGCCGTCAAACAGACCGATCACCGCGGTCACGCTCTTGGTGGGCATGAGCAGGCTGGTGGGGGTGACGGTAAGCCCGATGAGCCGCGTGGCGTTGAGCGCGTCCACGATTGAGCGCTGTGCCGTAAGCGGGCAGTCGCCGTAGCCGGGACTGAAGCGCCAGTTACCGGCGAGTCCGTGTGCGGCGGCCGCAGCCTTAACCTGCTGGTCCATCTGCTCAACGGCGGCTTCTACATAGGCAGAGCATGCGGCGTCGAGCACGGCTCCCTCCAGGGGCTGCTGGGCTCCCGTGGTACGCAGGCGACGCTCGGCGTCCATGCCGAGGGTGCATGCCATGAGTGCGGCAAGGCGGGCGTCCTTAAGGTGGCGATAGATATCACGACCCCGCAGCTTAACATTGGTGCCAACCAAGCGGATGCAGGGCTCGCCCTGCTCGTCGACGCCCGCGGCATCGACGGCAAACACGCGTCGCACGCCGCGGGGCTCGATATCCAGCTCTAGGCGCTCGACTACAAGCTCAATTCGTCGGGACAGCTCGGGCTCAATCTGCTGGCCGCCGTAGCCCAGATACCGCAGCATCTCGGCACGGTCGACACGAGGGTGGTGGGCAGCGTCGATACGGTAAAGCGCCGGCGACGCAAGGTCGGCCGGCACTTCAACAACGGTTGTATCGATGTGCGGTTTTTCCATTACCCTAGGCGCTCCATAATGGTCGCGGCGATCGCAGGACGATTCATAGTGTACAGGTGCAGACCGGCGGCACCGTGCTCCTTGAGGTCGCAAAGCTGACGGGCGGCATAATCTACACCGGCTGCCTGCAGGCTCTCGGGGTCGTTCTCGTACTTGGCGAGAATCTTGATGACGGGGGAGGGCAGCGACGCGCCGCACATAAAGACCATGCGGCTGATTTGCGACTTGCCCATAAACGGCATGATGCCCGCGGTAATGGGCACGGTGATGCCCGCCTTGTCGGCAAGCTCGCGGAAGCGGTAGAAGCACTCGTTGTCAAAGAAGAGCTGCGTCACAAAGAAGCTCGCGCCGGCGTCCTGTTTTTGCTTGAGGTATTCGACCGAAGCGTTGAGGTCCTCACAGGCAATGTGGCCCTCGGGGTAGGCCGCGGCGCCCACACAAAAGCCGGCGTCGACAAGCTCGGGGATGAGGTCACGGGCGTAGGCGTAGTCCGAGGCGGGCTTGTCATCCTCGGTCGCGCCAGTGGGCAGATCACCGCGCAGGGCCAGGATGTTTTCTACGCCGGCGGAGCGGTATTCGTCGATCTTGGCGACGATATCGGCGTGCGAGCGGCCCACGCAGGTAAGGTGCGCCACCGAGGGCGTATTGAATTCGCTCGTAATCATATGCGCGATGGGGGCGGTGGTGGCGCCGTTGCCCGAGCCGCCGGCAGAGCAGGTGACCGAGACAAAGCTCGGCGAAAGCTTGCACAGATTGCCTGCCACCTCGCGAGCCGTGTTGAGGGTAAGCTCGCCCTTGGGCGGGAACATCTCAAACGAAACGGGTGCGGTGCCCTGGGATGCTGCCTGCTTAAAAACCTCGTCGACGCGCATATCGTGCTCCTTTAGATACGTAATAGTGTGATGTGTTGTAAGGATTCTACAGCACCACTGTGTCACGGTGGAGTTTCACTCGCTATTCGGGGATACCAATCAAAGATGCCTTGCTATCGACATTCCCTATAGCAGAGCGGTCAATCTAGGATGGGGCTATAAAGACTGGTATCTGATGCGAAATACCAGTTAATAGAGCCCCATCCCAAATTGACTACCCTTAAACCATGGGGAGAGGTCTGCAATTTATACAGTTGATTGGCTGTTGAGGGCGGCAACGCCGCCGCGATGCGGTAACCTCATTGATTGGTTTCGTGACAGCAACATAACGGTAATGTTGCGGAAACACGACGAGCCTAATCTATGACTCGTTCGTTAGTAATCAACACCGCTTCTCACGCGGTGCCGATACGAAGGGAGTTCCGTATGGCCGAACTTACTGACCGCTTCGGGACCATGGTGTTCTCTGAGGAAGTCATGAAGGACTACCTCCCCAAGGACATTTGGAAGCGCCTTGCTGCAACCCTCGAGGACGGTGAGCCGCTCGACCTGGATGTGGCCAACGCCGTTGCCCATGCCATGAAGGTCTGGGCCATCTCCAAGGGCGCGACACACTACGCGCACTGGTTCCAGCCGCTTTCGGGCATTACTTCCGAGAAGCACGACAGCTTCCTCGAGCCCAACCACGACGGCACCGCCATTACCAAGTTTACGGGCAAGAACCTCATCCAGGGCGAGCCCGATGCTTCCAGCTTCCCCAACGGCGGCCTGCGTGCCACCTTCGAGGCCCGTGGCTACACCGCTTGGGATCCCACCAGCCCCGCCTTTATCAAGGACGATGTCCTGTGCATCCCCACGGCTTTCTGCTCCTACACGGGCGAGGCCCTGGACAAGAAGACCCCGCTGCTGCGTTCCATGACTGCGCTCTCGCGTGAGTCCAAGCGCGTTTTGGCGCTGTTTGGCAAGACCCCCAAGAAGGTCGTTCCTTCCGTGGGCGATGAGCAGGAGTACTTCCTGATCAAGAAGGACGCTTACCGCAAGCGCAGGGACCTGGTCATCACCGGTCGCACCCTCTTTGGCGCTGCCCCCTGCAAGGGCCAGGAGCTCGAGGAGCACTACTTTGGCGCTATCCGCCCCACCGTCTCGGCCTATATGAAGGACCTGGACGATGAACTGTGGGCGCTTGGCATTCCTGCCAAGACCAAGCACAACGAGGTCGCTCCCTGCCAGCATGAGCTCGCCCCTGTCTACGGCGAGGTCAACGAGGCCATCGACCAGAATCTGGTCATGATGGAGAAGATGAAGCTCATCGCCTCCCGCCACGACTTGGTCTGCCTGCTGCACGAGAAGCCCTTCGAGGGCATCAACGGTTCGGGCAAGCACAACAACTGGTCGCTTGGCACCGAGTCCGAGAACCTGCTCGACCCGGGCGACACCCCGCTCGACAACCTGCAGTTCATCGTCTTCCTCACCGCGGTGATCGAGGCCGTCGATAACTATCAGGAACTCCTGCGTGCCTCCGTTGCCTCGGCCGGCAACGATCATCGTCTGGGCGCCAACGAGGCTCCTCCGGCGATTATGTCCATCTTCCTGGGCGACCAGCTCACCGAGGTCGTCGAGAAGATCATCGATGGCAAGGCTTCCGTCCATGCCACGCGCGGCGTGCTTGACCTGGGCGCCGATACCCTGCCCAAGCTGATGCAGGACAACACCGACCGCAACCGCACCTCCCCGTTTGCCTTCACCGGCAACAAGTTCGAGTTCCGTGCCTGCGGCTCCGAGCAGAACGTCTCCGACTCCAACCTGGTGCTCGATGCCGCCGTGGCCAAGTCGCTCAAGTCCTTCGCCGACGCACTCGAGGGTACGCCCGAGGATAAGTTCCAGGACGCCGCGCTCGAGTACTGCAAGAAGGTGCTGACCGATCACCAGCGCATCCTGTTCTCCGGCGACGGTTACTCTGACGAGTGGCCCATCGAGGCCGAGAAGCGCGGCCTTGCCAACAACAAGACCACGGCCGACGCTCTTCCCGCCTTTGTTTCCGATAAGGCCATTGCGCTCTTTGAGGAGACGGGCGTCCTGACCAAGGCCGAGGCTCAGTGCCGCTATGACTGCAAGCTCGAGAAGTACAACAAGCTCATGAACATCGAGGCTACCACGATGGTTCGCGAGGCGCGTCGTACCTATCGCCCGGTCATTACCGCCTATGCTACCAAGGTCGCTAAGGGCCTTGAGACTATTCGTGCCGCCGGTGCTGAGGCCGCCATGCAGTGCGAGCAGAACACGCTCAACAAGCTCTGCAACGGTATCACCGCCATCAACGACTCCATCAAGGCGCTCGACGCCGTACATCAGAAGGCCGAGGCTCTCGATGGCCAGGAGCAGGCCAACGTGTACGCGCACGAGGTCGTTCCCGCTATGGATACGCTGCGTGCTGCCGTGGACGCCATGGAGGAGATCGTGGCCGCCGACTACTGGCCGGTCCCGACCTACGACGACATCCTGTTCTACGTGTAGAGCGTAACTGACATATCGTCACGGTATTGAGCCGGGGTCCGCATCGCGCGGGCCCCGGCTATTTGTTTGCGAAGGACGCTTTGGATCCCGCTTTGCAACTGATTCGCCCACACAATAAGGGGTCGTGGGCAAAAAACGTCAAATATGAGTACTGTCACAAGCCCTGTAGCATTATCTTTTTGTAAAATATGCAGTGTTACGCAACATATGTCCAAGTACTTAGCTGATAAATGCCTGCAATTCCTCCGCCGTAGGACGCCTTGTGTCCAAATCGCCTTCTGATGGCATGAAATCGCTGTTACTAAATTGGTAACAGTACTCATATTTGCTATTTTTTGTCCACGGGCCCTTGGATGACAGTGTGATTTTATGCCTTCGGGGTTCGAATCCCGGCGTATGGGTAGCAAAAAGCCCGTCACCGAATTGGTAACGGGCTTCTCAGATTCTGTGGTGCCCCCAGCGGGATTCGAACCCGCGATATCCACCTTGAAAGGGTGGCGTCCTTGGCCGCTAGACGATGGGGACAGCGGGAAAGAGTATAGCAGACTTTTTTGCCGGCGCGTATATCGTTGGCAAACTGGAAAACCACCACAAAGGTACCTGTCCCCTTTGTGGTGGTGGGGTGCTAGGGGAGGAGCTTCATGGCGGCGTCGTGGGCGGCGTGCTCGTAGGTGTCGTCGAGGGGCTTGAGCGGCAGCAGGGCTGTGGCCTGCGCATCGCCGCGGCGCTCGAGGGCGTGGGTAATGAGCCAGTCGGCAAGCTCGGGGTTCTTGGGCAGTGCCGGTCCGTGTAGATACGTGCCGATGACGCCCTTGTAGATCAGGCCCTCAAAGCCATCGTCGCCGTTGTTGCCGGTGCCCGCGACGACGGACGTTCCGAGCGGCATCGCCTCTGCGTCGAGCAGGGTGCGGCCGCCGTGGTTCTCGAATCCCACAAAGGGCTCGGGCGCCAGGTCGGTCGTGACGGCGACATTGCCGATCAGGCGGTCGGAGCCGCGCACAGTCTCGGCGGCAATGACGCCCAGACCCTCAATGCGATCCTCGCCCATATAGTACGAACGGCCGAGCAGCTGATAGCTGCCACAGATGGCAAGCAGTGTGCCGCCAACCTCAACATAGGCCGCGACCTTGTCTTTTTGGGCGAGCAACTCGTGTGCCACGGCTAGCTGGTCGCGGTCGGAGCCGCCGCCCATCATGACGATATCGGCATCGGCCAAATCAAGCGTCTCGCCCATGCGGACCTCGTCCACGCGCACGGGAATGCCACGCCAGGCGCAGCGGCGCTCGAGCGCGATAACATTGCCGCCGTCACCGTAGAGGTTAAGGGCATCGGGATACAGGTAGACGATGCGCAGGGGACGCGAAAGCTCGACCGGCGCGATGCCGACAGGAAGAGCGCTGCCGTCGGCACGGACTACGGCGCGGGCAGCAACCGTGGCTGCATCGGCACCCTTCAGCCCGTCGAGTTCCTTGACCAGCGGCGGAAAGGCCGTGTAGTTGGCGACGGCATAGAAAGTGTCGCCGGCGGCCTCGTCTGCCACGGCACCAATCGCCTGCTCGACATTCGAGATAATCGTGGCATCGATGCCGGCGTACTTGAGGCGCACCTGCATGTCGTGCGCGCGCGTGCCGCCGGCAAAGGCGACAAGACCCGGCGTGTCGGCGATGCGCTCGAAGTCGACGTCGTAGATCCACGATACATCGTGGCCGTCAGCATCGTTGTCGTTGAGGAAGAAAGCGCAGAGTCTGCCGCCTGCTGTCTTGATGGACTGGATTTGTCGATCGAAGCCTACGGGATTCTTTGCCAGGTTTGCCTCGACGGTGCGGCCGGCAATATCCCAGCGGCCCATGCGTCCGCCGGCGGGGACGTAGGCATCGAGCGTGGGCTGCAGATGTGCCGCGTCCACGCCCAGCTCGCGCGCCGCAAAGAAGGCGGCGGCAACGTTATAGACCATGTACAGGCCGTTGTAGCGTGTGGCGATGTGTGCAGCAGCAGCGTCGGGCGCAGGTCCAAAGACCAGGTCAAAGCCGTAGCCGTCGCAGCCGAGCTCCACGCCCGTCACGCGACGGACCAGCGCGGGACGCTCCCATCCGCACGAAGGACAATGATAGGCTCCGAGCTGGCCGTACTGCACGTAGTCATACTCCAGCGGCGCGTTGCACTGCGAGCAAAAACGCGAGTCGCTAATGCGATCGGACTCGGTGCCCGTGGCGCCGTCGATGCCAAAGGCGATGCCCGTGTTGGGGACGCGTGCGGCGATCGAGGCGCACAGCGGATCGTCGGCGTTGTAGATGAGCGTTGTCGTCGGAGAGAGCTCCAACGCATGGGCGATGACGTCTTGGGTATGGTCAATCTCGCCGTAGCGGTCTAGCTGGTCGCGGAACAGGTTGAGCAGCACAAAGTACGTCGGTTTGAGCTTGGGCAGAACGCGTACGGTGTAGAGCTCGTCGCACTCAAAAACGCCCACGCGCTTGCCGCTGCTGGTGTGCTTAAGGCCGCCGCGGGCCTCGAGCAGAGCACCCACCACACCAGGCTCCATATTGTTGCCGGCACGGTTGCACACCACGGTAGCGCCGCTGGCAGCAACGGCGTCAGCGATGAGGTTGGAGGTGGTGGTCTTGCCATTAGTACCGGTAATCACTACGCTGCGGTCGACAAGGCCGGCGAGGTCGCTCAGCAACTCGGGGTCGATCTTCATGGCGATGCGGCCGGGAAGTACGCCGCCCTGGCGCTTAAGGACGGAGCGCAGCCCCCAGCGGGCGATATCGCTCGAGGTGCAGGCAAGAGATGAGCGGAGATTCATGAAACCGTTCCTAACGTAAACGATATGGTCGGGTCGAGTGCGTCACTAAAAACCGTAGCGGCGCGCAAATTCCTGGGCAAGCTGCGACACGTCTTCGCAGGCATTGGCCCAGGGGGCAAAGTCTGGAGTGTCCGAGATAATGCCGTCCGCTTCCCAAACGGCCTGGTGCGAAAGATCCCAGGGATCGCGTGGCTCGGGCCGGCAGGGAAGGTACGGTGTCTGGTACATGGGATTCAGCAAGAAGAACGCGCCGCCCTCGCAGCGGTTAGCGAACTCACGCAGCGCGCGCGTCGCCGGGCGCATCTTGTTCGTTTTGAACAGCAAGATCGTGCGGGCGAGCAGGTACCAAGGAGAGTTCTCGAGTGCATCGGCTCCCGCCTGTTCCTCGAGCTGGTGCGCTAGGGCGAAAAAGCCGTCCTGGTCTTCCAGGCGAGCGAGGGCGAGCAACACGGTGCCGGCAGCTCGGGTGGGATAGCCTTCTGCCTTAAGGACGCGGCGGGCGTAGTTGGCAGCAGCGCGGTAGCGGGCGCTCGCCATGCACAGCTGCGAGATGGCCTCGAGTGTGTGAAGCCACCCGATAAGAGCCGGCTCGCTTACGGTAAGGTCCGCTGCGGTGACACCGTCGGCCAAAACATTATTGGCCCAGTAGTGCGGGGCTTCCATGTCGAACCCGGGCACGCTTTGCTGCAGGTAATCGGCCGTGGTCGCCTCGAGCTTCATCAGGTCGCCCAGGCAGGCGTCAACGGGCGTGTCGGCCAGGATGATGGCGAGCAGCTGCGCGTCGACGGCCAGCGCATCGACGCGGACGATCTTGAGCAGCTCGTCGCGCATGTCGTCGAACAGGCGGTTGCGCGTCTGCTCAAACTCCTCGTCGCTGCCCATGTCCTCGATGCGATGGAGCTCGTCGAGCAGGTGGCGATGAACGCCGGCATAGGACAGCAGTGCCTGGGCATGCTCGGCCTGCGCATACTTTTGAGGATTCGCGCTAATGTCGTTATGGACAAGCTCGCGTGCTGCATCGGTGAGCTCGGGGTGCGACGCCAGATAGGTGCGCTCCAGGTAGGCGGGGATGTAGACGCTCGGATCCATTAGAGGTCCCCTCCCTTAAATGGAAGCCCCTGCTCGGCCGCGCGCAGGATGCGCTCGTCGATCTGGGAACGCACGATGTCGTTGGTGGCGATCCAGGCGGCAAAGCTGGCGTTGTCGGGGGCGCCCAGGCCCTCCTGCAGTACCGGCGTCGCCTCGGACAGCGCAAGGACAAGCTCGTCGGTGGAGCCTGCACCCACGTTGACGCGGGCATAGACGCCATCGGGAAACTCGGTTTGGAAGTAGAGCGCCTCGGCTGCGTGCGGACACGAGCGCGCAAGGATGCGCAAGTAGTGCTCGGCGCCCTCGTAGTCCAGCTCGCGCCAAGCAGCGCTCATCAGCGCGATGAGCGTCCATGGGTCCAAGTCACGCTCCGCATCTTTGGGGCGGCGGCGCAGCGGGGTATTCGCGAGGTACGGCACGGAGTGAGCGGAGCGAAAGCGCTTGAGCTCCTCGGCGGGGTATTCGAGTTTTGCCATGGCGAGCATCGCGGTGTGGCGGACACCAGCGGGGTCGTTGGGCGCAAAGTCCAAGCTGCGATTTGCGGCTTCGAGCGACATGCGATAGCGGCCGCTAATGAGGGCGCGCGATGCCAAGGCGGCAAGCCAGCGCAGATAGGGGCGGCGCGTGAGGTCGCCAGCGGCCTCGCGCTCGTAGGGGTCCTGAGCCGAGGCGATCTTGAGCGCAAGGTCATGCTCGACTTCATCGCACTTGGACACCAGGTACTGTACGTATTCCTCGTTGGATTCGGCGGTGAGCGCCGTCAGCATGCGCTGGGCATCCCAGTTGGCCGGATCGAGCGCGGCTGCCTCGCGGAGCATGTTCTCGGCTGCGGCTTCTTCTTGCTCTGCCTGGGCGTCGTCGGGGATAAAGGGGATGCGGTAGTCGACAGCCTCGACCACCTTGGCAATGAGGTGCCCGGCGCGGTCGCGGTCGTGCACGATGAGCGGTGCAGGGTTGCGGGTGAATTGTTCCATCAGACGCTCTACGGCGGCACCGTCGGTGAGCGGGATATTGTCGCGGCGCAAGGCCTCAAGAACGAGGCGATGGCAATCCTCTTGAATGGGATCGAATGCCATGGGGCCTCCTTTGCTGCGGTTAGGGTTCAAATGTCTCTATATAAGGTTCTAGTTTACCCGCATATGGCACACCGGGGGTGCCGCACTTGGACTTGCACCTTTGCACCACGAAGACGGATGTCGCACAAATGTCGGCACCTTGGACGACCGAGTGGTATCACGGTGCCGCAAACGGTCGATTTTTGGCGGCGAACGGGGCACATTTTGGAGGAGCACCGTCCTGCCCGGGATATGTGGTCAACCTTGATAAAACGTTTGCCCAGCTTGGGAGTATGAATGCCCCACAAGGGTCTTCAGGGATAGAAAAAACGTTTCATCATTGTCGGCTTTAGGTGAATAACTGACCAACCAGAACGGTAGAATAGTGTTTGTCTGAGCGTTGAGACGTTTGGACATCGCGCATTGTCATCGCCGGCAACGCGCAAAACGGTCCTAACGGAGCCAATCGGGTGCTCCGTTATATACGCAAGTCTAAGAGGGGCTTGTTTAGGAGGCACAGTATGGGACGTTTTACCAATCCTCGCGATCTGTACTTTGGTGAGGGCGCTCGCCACGAGGTGAAGAACCTCAAGGGCAAGAAGGCCATCATCGTTTCTGGCGGCAGCTCCATGCGCCGCGGCGGGTTCCTGCAGGACGTCGAGGCCGACCTCAAAGAGGCCGGCATGGAGGTCAAGCTGTTCGAGGGCGTCGAGTCCGACCCGTCCATCGAGACGGTCATGAAGGGCGCCGAGGCCATGCGCGAGTTCGAGCCCGACTGGATTATCGCCATCGGCGGCGGCTCGCCCATCGATGCCGCTAAGGCCATGTGGGTCTTCTACGAGTATCCCGAGGAGTCCTTCGACAACATCATCCAGCCGTTCAGCTTCCCCGAGCTGCGTCAGAAGGCTCATTTCTGCGCCATCTCCTCTACCTCCGGCACCGCTACCGAGGTCACCGCGTTCTCCGTCATTACCGACTACGCCAAGGGCATCAAGTACCCGCTGGCCGACTTCAACATCACCCCTGATGTCGCCATCGTCGATCCCGAGCTCACCTACACCATGCCCGCCAAGCTGTGCGCCCACACCGGCATGGATGCTCTGACCCACTGCATGGAGGCCTACGTTTCCACCTGCGCCTCTATGTTCACCGACGCCAACGCCCTGCACGGCATCCGCGAGATCGTCGAGTGGCTGCCCAAGTCCTATGCTGGCGACCATGAGGCCCGTCAGCACATGCACGAGGCTCAGTGCATCGCCGGTATCGCCTTCTCCTCGGGCCTGCTCGGCATCGTTCACTCCATGGCTCACAAGACCGGTGCTGCCTTCGAGAACGGCCACATCATCCACGGTGCCGCTAACGCCATGTACCTGGGCAAGGTAATCCAGTGGAACTCCAAGGATCCCCGTGCTGCCGAGCGCTACGCTTACGTGGCCAAGGAGATTCTGCACCTTCCCGGCGAGACCAACGAGGAGCTCATCGCTGCGCTCGTCCAGAAGATTCGCGATCTCAACGACCAGCTCAACATTCCGCAGTCCATCAAGGATTACGCGAATGGTGGCGTGAAGGTCGACGCCGAGAACCCGCAGATGGTTTCCGAGGAGGAGTTCCTCGCCAAGCTGCCCGAGATCGCTGCGAACGCCGAGACCGACGCCTGCACGCCCGAGAACCCGCGTGAGACCAAGGCTGCCGACTTCGAGAAGATCCTCAAGGCCTGCTACTACGACACCGACATCGATTTCTAATCGACTCTTGTTATCGTAACGAGGGGCTCCGCACGTATCTGTACGGAGCCCCTTTCTTTTTTCTTTTAGAGAATGGGATAGTTATGGCTGCAATTTTCAATAGCCCCAGCAAGTACATCCAGGGTCCGGACGAGCTCGCCAAGCTCGGCTCCTATGTCGAGCCGCTCGGCGCTAAGGCCCTCGTCATCGTGACGCCTTCGGGCAAGAAGCGCGTCGGTGCCAAGATCGAGGGCGGTTTT
This sequence comes from Collinsella sp. TF11-5AC, assembly GCF_003436775.1. NCBI lineage: Bacteria > Bacillati > Actinomycetota > Coriobacteriia > Coriobacteriales > Coriobacteriaceae > Collinsella > Collinsella sp. TF11-5AC. The sequence goes on along the minus strand of NZ_QSQO01000006.1, from coordinate 31,682 downwards.
GCCGAGGCTAAGGCCGAGCTGCTGTTTGAGGACTTTAACGGCGAGTGCTCCAAGGGCGAGGTCGATCGCCTGGTTGCGCTTGCTCGCGACAACGGTTGCGACATCATCGTCGGCGTCGGTGGCGGCAAGATCCTCGACACCGCGAAGGCCGTCGCCTATTACCTGGAGTCCCCGGTTATCATTTGCCCCACCATTGCTTCGACCGATGCCCCGTGTTCGGCGCTTTCGGTGCTCTACACCGACGATGGCCAGTTCGATAAATATCTCTTCCTTAAGGCAAACCCCAACATTGTCCTGATGGATACGACGGTTATCGCGGCGAGCCCGGTGCGCCTGACGGTTTCCGGTATGGGCGATGCGCTCGCAACCTACTTTGAGGCCCAGGCGACGCATGATGCCGACGGTGGCACCTGCGCTGGCGGCAAGGGCGGCATGGCCGGTCTGGCGCTCGCCAAGCTTTGCTACGAGACGCTTATGGCCGATGGCGTCAAGGCCAAGGTCGCGCTGGAGAAGGGTGCGCTCACGCCTGCCGTCGAGCATATCATCGAGGCCAATACGCTGCTTTCGGGCATTGGCTTTGAGAGCTCGGGTCTTGCTGCTGCTCATGCCATCCACAATGGCCTGACGATGCTGCCCGAGTGCCATGGCATGTATCACGGCGAGAAGGTCGCCTTTGGCACCATCGTCCAGCTGGTACTCGAGGATGCTCCGACTGAGAAACTCGAGGAAGTCTTGGGCTTCTGCATTGAGCTGGGCCTGCCGGTTACGATGAAGGAACTTGGCGTTGCCGAGCTTACGCGCGAGCAGGCCATGGTCGTTGCCGAGGCCGCTTGCGCGCCCGAGGACACCATGTGCAACATGCCGTTTGAGGTGACGCCCGAGATGGTCGCAAACGCCATCCTGGGTGCCGACGCGCTGGGCCACTACTATCTCATGGATGAGTAAATCAAGCTAAGGAAGGGGCAAAGCCAACAGATGGCTTTGCCCCTTTTTGCTATGGTGCAAACTAACCTGACCCCATCGCACCAAGTTGGTGCAAAGGGGTCAGGTTACTTTGCACCAATCGTTGTTTGATGAAGGGCGGATTCTCGTATGGCGCTTCCTATGGTTTATGGCGGTCCCGGCCGGTATGTTCAGGGGCCGGGCGAACTTTCGCGTCAGGGCAGGTATTTGTCATGGTTGGGCTGTGCTGCCTATGTCTTGTTTGACCAGGGCACCGAGGATCGGCTGTGCAGGCAGATTGTCGATGGATTTCTGGACGAAGATCTAAGCGAGCCGTTCTTTAAGATTTATGACGGTCCGTGTACGGAAGAGGCCGTTGTCGAAATGGCTCAGGAAGCCCAGGCTGAGTATTGCGACATGGTGGTAGGCATTGGCGGCGGCAAGATGCTCGATATCGCCAAGGCAGTAGCGTTTTATGCCGAGCTGCCGTTGTGCGTATGCCCCACGGCGGCTTCGATGGACGGTCCGTGCAGCGCGATTTCGGTGCTGTATCACGAGGATGGGTCGTTCGACCGCTACCTGATGCTCGAGAAGAATCCAGACCTGGTCGTGGTCGATACCAACGTGGTCGCGGCGGCCCCACTGCGTATGACGGTCGCTGGTATGGGCGATGCGCTGGCAACGTACTTCGAGGCGCGTTCGTGCGCCGCGGCGCACGGCGCCAACGAGCACGGTGGCGCGCCGGGGCACTTGGCACTGGTCGCGGCACGTGCCTGCTACGACACGCTTATGGAATGCGGCGTCGCTGCCAAGCGCGATCTCAAAAAGGGGCGTACATCGCCGGCGGTTGAGCGCCTGATCGAGTGCAATATTCTGCTCTCGGGCGTCGGCTTTGAGAGCGGTGGCTTGGCGTTGGCGCATGCCATCGCCAACGGTCTAACGATTCTGCCTGAGTGCAAGGCCATGCACGGCGAGGCCGTGGCGTTTGGCCTGGTGGTTCAGCTTCGTCTGGAGCGTGCACCCGAGCTTGATCAGGTGTTCGAGTTTTGCCAGCGTGTTGGTCTGCCGACGACGCTCGAGGATCTGGGCCTTGGCGAGATTTCCGATGCCGATCTGCAGGGTGTTGCAAATGCGGTCTTTAGAAACGAGCGTAATATGGCCAACGAGCAGGCCAAGGTGACCAAACAAAAGCTCGTGCAGCTCATGTGCGAGGCATAGTTTGGCGCTTGATTGACCTTGTGCAATCGAGGCGGCGATAGGCCATAGGCTATTTGTCCCAAAGGTGCTCCGCGTGTAATTTGCTCGAGGCACGGGCCGATGGCGTATCATTATTTCTTGCTTGTTTGCACTGCTCAGGGAGGGGCCGCGCATGGCGCAGGAACACGATCTGTTTGATGACATTATCGAGATCAGCAAGGGTTTCGACTTTCTTAAAAACCCGCTTGGCGGTGTGACCGACGCACTCGATCCGTCGGCGCCGCAGTGGAATCCTGCCGACTACAAGGAGCGTCCGCGCGGCAACACCATTCCATGCTTGACCTGCAAAAACGAAAAGAGCGGCTGCACCGCGTGCATGGACGTGTGCCCGGTCAACGCCATCGAGGTCGAGGAAGACGCCATCGAGATCCTCGATACCTGTCGCAAGTGCGGCCTGTGCGCCGCTGCCTGTCCGACCGAGGCGATCATCTCGCCGCGCCTGGCGCCCAAAAACCTGTATGACGACATCGTCTCTGCTGCTACGAGCCACGAGACCGCCTACGTTACCTGCACGCGTGCCCTTAAGCGCATGCCGCGCGAGAACGAGGTTGTTGTCGCCTGTGTGGGCGATATTACGGCCGAGACCTGGTTCTCGGTGCTGGCCGATTATCCCAACGTGAGCGTGTACCTGCCGCTGGGCGTGTGCGATAAGTGCCGTAACACCGGTGGCGAGGATATCCTGGGCGAGGCCATTGCTACCGCCGAGGAGTGGGCGGGCACGGGCATGGGTCTGGAGGTCGATCCCAAGAGCCTCAAGTGCCATAAGCGCCGCGAGTACGAGCGCAAGGAGTACATGGAAAAGATCGCCCGCACCACGGGTCTGACGGTGACCAAACTCAACCCGGCGACGGCGGCGCTGGCCTCGGTGACGCAGAAGTTGAAGGCCCATCGCCATCAGATTACCCAGCTGGAGCGTACGCTCAACACCATGTGCGGCACCACGACGACCAAGCGTCGCCGTTCGCTCACGCACGGTCGACAGCTGGTGCTCTCAACGCTGCAAAACCACCCCGAGCTTGCCCAAAACATGCAGGTGAGTACGCCGGAGTGCGACTTTGACAAGTGCACGTCGTGCGGCGAGTGCGTCAATGTATGTCCCACGTTCGCCTGCGATTTGGTGGGAAGCGGCCGCTTTGCGTTGGAGTCCACGTATTGTTTGGGCTGCGGTGCCTGTGTCAAGGTGTGCCCTGAGCATGCGCTCAAGTTGGTTGAGCACGACGCGTCCAATCTGGTCGTCGTCGATCCCGAAGCCGAGGAAAAGGCCGCCCAGAAGGCGAAGGCCCACGAAGAAGCCCAGAAGGTCAAGGCCGAGGCAAAGGCCAAGCTCGATAAGATGCTCGACCAGGTTGAGAAGCTCGCGGACTAGCCAACGACCCCTATCTCTGCTTCATTCGTGCCGCCGTGGCGTCTGGGTTCGCCCAGATGCTGCGGCGGCGCTATACTTATGCAGTTTGAAATGCTTGTACCAAAAGGAGCTGTCGTGTCCCTTTCCATCGGTATCGTGGGCCTGCCCAACGTAGGCAAGTCGACGCTGTTCACCGCGCTTACCAAAAAGACCGGTCTTGCCGCCAACTACCCGTTCGCCACGATCGACCCCAACGTGGGTATCGTCGATGTGCCCGATAGCCGCCTGCAAAAGCTCGCCGACATCGTTAACCCGGGCCGCATTGTGCCGGCTACGGTTGAGTTTGTCGACATCGCGGGCCTGGTGAAGGGTGCCAACGAGGGCGAGGGCCTGGGCAACCAGTTCCTGGCAAACATCCGCGAGACCGACGCCATCTGCGAGGTCGTGCGCTACTTTAAGGACCCCAACGTCATGCGCGAGGTGGGCCGCACGGGTGAGTTCGTCGATCCCGCCGGTGACGCCGACACCATCATGACCGAGCTCATCCTGGCCGATATGGGCACGCTCGAGAAGCAGCTGCCCAAGCTCGAGAAGGAGGCCAAGCGCGACAAGGAACTCATGCCCAAGTTCGAGGTTGCCAAGCGCCTACTCGCCTGGCTCAACGAGGGCAAACGCGCCGCATCCATGGAGATGACCGACGAGGAGCGCGCCGCTGCCAAGGGCCTGTTCCTGCTCACCATGAAGCCCATCCTGTATGTGGCCAACGTAGACGAGGACATGCTCAACGACGACCTGGCGCCCATCGACGGCGTCAAGCCGCTGCCCATCTGCGCCAAGATCGAGGCTGAGCTTTCCGAGCTCGATCCCGAGGATGCGGCCGACTACCTGGAGAGCTTGGGCCTGGAGCAGCCCGGTCTGGACGTGCTCGCGCAGGCGGCCTACAAGTTGCTCGGCCTGCAGTCGTTCTTTACGGCTGGCGAGATGGAGGTCAAGGCCTGGACGGTGCGTCAGGGCGCGACCGCCCCGCAGGCTGCCGGTGTCATCCATACCGACTTTGAGCGCGGCTTTATTAAGGCCGAGGTCATTGGCTATGACGACTACATCGAGCTTGGCGGCGAGCAGGGCGCCAAGGCTGCCGGCAAGCTGCGCATCGAGGGCAAAGAGTATGTCATGGCCGATGGCGACGTCGTGCACTTCCGCTTTAACGTGTAAGGACGACGCATATGTTTAAATACGGCAAAAAAGCTGGCTACATGGGTATTGCGTTACTCGTACTTGCGGTGATTCCGCTGGTGGTTGCAGCGTGTGTTATCCCCAACATTGGTCCCGAGGTGGCAACAAAGTTTAATGCCGCCGGCGAGGCGACGCGCTGGGGCAAGAGCTACGAGCTGCTGGCACTGCCGGTGCTCAACCTGCTGCTAAGCGTGGCGACGTACTTTACGGCAGGACGCCAGGCTAAAAACAATGATGACTCCGCCGCCATGGCGCGCATCGTGTGCGAGCGCTACCTGCGAAACGGCTGCATCACGGGTGTGTTCCTCAACGTGATCAACGTTTACTTTATGTACTCGGCGATTACCGGAACGGGCTTTGGCCTTGGTTTCTAGCTTGTCCTTTTAGGCAACGAGTCTGCACATATATTCAATGGCTGCTGCGAGGCCGCCGCTCGATCGTGGTTTAAAGACCATGTCGGCGGCGGTCTCGTTTTCGTATCCGGCGCCACGAAGGGCGAGTGCGATGCCGGCTTCTAGAAGGAGCGGCAGGCCGCGTTGGCTGGTTGCGATTACGGCAGCCTGATTGAGCGGGCAGCTGTGCGTTTGGCATTGGATGGCAAGTTCACCTTGCGCCGGGCAAGGGACCAGAACGGCGGCGACGCGACTTGATAGCAATGCAAATGCTGTGCGCTCATCGGGCGAAAGGCATTCGGCTTCAACGACGACGAGCTTGGGCGGTGCGCTGTTTGTGCGAAGCGTGGCTCGGTACATGCGGACCGAAGAACCCGACATAGAAAACTCCTGTGTATTCGGCAAAACGTAAACTATAGTTTACGTTTATGTTCGGCTCCATTTCAAACTCGTCTGCATGGACGAACGTGCTAAACAGATTCTTGGCAGGCGGGTCGAAGAGACACGCAGGGACCTTGGTATCTCCAAGGTTGATTTTTGTGTGGCGACAGGAATCAGCCGACCCTACCTCGACCGAATCGAAGATGGGACGGCAAATTTCACGCTCAAGGTTCTATTTAAGATCGCGCCCGCCCTTGGCATGACGGTGTCAGAGCTTCTCGAGGGTATCGAATAGGGCGTTCCCCCGCTGTATTTGACGCTCTTTGGGCGGGTCCCCCTGGTTGCGATGTGCAAAATCGCGAGTATTCAGCACCTGTTCGGCCGTAGATGGTAGCCCGAGCGGCTGGCGTTGCCTTTTTAATAGTAGTTAATCCACGCGATAAATAAAAATGAGGAATAAATATTTACTAGACGGCCCGTTCGTCCTAAAAGTTTGTCTAACAATCAGCCGATTCTGCGCCTCCGGCGGAGAAATTGCAGAATACTCCGATTTTTGCACGGCCCGAGGGGGACCACCTGTCGTTTGAGGCTGCGATAAGTGGAACTGCCTTAGGGATTACGCCATCGGGATGCGGTCGTGGTTGACTTGGCTGTAGAACAGGCGCTGGATCTCGGCGGCATCGCGTGACTGGCCGAGTGCCCACATGGTTTTGGCCACGAGCGTCTCGGTTGTCATATCGTCGCCGCGCAGAATGCCCGGATGATCGGCGTAGGCACGGCCGACCTCATAAACGCCCAGATCGAGGCCCTCTTCGGGGACCTGCGTGGTCATAACGACGGTGCGGCCCGAATCGACCCAGCGGAAAATTGTCTCCTGGAATGACTCGCCGGACTCGCCAAACTCGGGAATACCGCCAATGCCAAAGGTCTCCAGAATCACGGCGTCGTAGCTATCGGCAAGGGCGTCCAGGATACCCGGGTTTACGCCGGGCGTAAGCTTGAGTACAAATACGCGCGGGTCGATGCTGTCGTAGAAACGAACCGGGTTCTCGTTCTGGTGAGTGCCATGGAGTCCGTTGCGAACGATGCGGTCGTTGCGGATATAGGCAATGGGCGGATAGTTGACGCTAATGAACGCGTTAAAGCTCATGGTACGCTGCTTGCGGGCGCGCGTGCCGGCAATGGCGACGCCGCCAAACACAATCGAGACATCGTGCGAGTGCTCGTCGAGCGCATAGAGCAGGCTCTGGTACAGGTTGAGCTTGGCGTCGGTAAAGGGATTGCCCATGGGCTTTTGCGAGCCGGTGAGCACGATGGGCTTGGGGCTGTCCTGAATCAGGTAGGAAAGCGCTGCCGCGGTGTAGCTCATGGTGTCGGTACCGTGCAGAATCACGAAGCCGTCGTGGTTGGCATAACCCTCGACGATGACGTCGCGGATACGCATCCAGTCACTGGGGCGCATATTGGTGCTGTCGATGTTCATGGGCTGCACGACGTCGAGCTCGCAGAGGCCCGAGATCTCGGGGACGCTCTGGGCGAGCTCCTCACCGGTCAGGGCGGGGGAGAGGCCATTGCCGTCCTCGGTCGATGCGATGGTGCCGCCCGTGGCGATGAGAAGGATGCGCTTCATGCTGGTATTCCTATCGTATTTGCCGCCGCAGAGGCGGAGTCGTTCGGCAGTATTGTGGCACAGGGCGTCCAATGTTCAAACGTATTACATCATCTGTAACGTTTGGTAACACTTCAATCGCCGTCAAATAGGGCCCAGGTCGTGCGTTTGCCGTGCGCTGATGGCTGCGAGGAACGAGAAACCCCATATAACGTGTACACTATGAAAGCTGTTTTCGTTTATTCGCGCGGGTGGGTACCGGCTCCCCGCCAACAAGAGGGGGAAACCATGGATCAAAAGGCTTCCGCAAAGGTCCTCGTACTCGACTTTGGTGCGCAGTACGGTCAGCTCATTGCCCGTCGCGTCCGCGACCTCAACGTGTATTCCGAGATCGTTCCCTGCGACATCTCGGCCGATGAGATTCGCGAGATGAACGCCTCTGCGCTCATCCTTTCCGGCGGCCCGGCTTCTGTGTACGCCGAGGACGCTCCGTCCATCGATCCCGCCATCTTTGACCTGGGCCTTCCCGTCCTGGGCTTTTGCTACGGCCATCAGATCACGGCCGTGACGCTCGGCGGCAAGGTCGGTCACTCCGAGGTGGGCGAGTACGGCCGCGCCACTATTACGCGCACTGCCGGCGCCAAGCTCTTTAACTCCACGCCCATGGAGCAGACCGTGTGGATGAGCCACCGCGACGCCGTGTCCGAGGTGCCCGAGGGCTTTACCGTTACCGCCAGCACCGACGTGTGCCCGGTTGCCGCCATGGAGTGCGTCGAGCGCAAGATTTTCACCACGCAGTTCCACCCCGAGGTCAAGCACTCCGAGTACGGTCAGCAGCTGCTGAGCAACTTCTTGTTTGAGATCTGCGGCCTGGAGCCCAACTGGAGCATGGACAACCTGGTCGAGACCATGACGGCCGAGTTCCGCGAGAAGGTCGGCGACGACCGCGTGATTCTGGCCCTGTCCGGCGGCGTCGACTCCTCCGTCGTGGCTGCGCTGGGCGCCCGCGCCGTGGGCAAGCAGATGACCTGCGTGTTCATCAACCACGGCCTGCTGCGCAAGGGCGAGCCCGAGCAGGTGGAGGAGGTCTTCACCAAGCAGTTTGACGTCGACTTTATTCACGTCCACGCCGAGGACCGTTATGCCGAGCTTCTGGCCGGCGTGACCGAGCCCGAGGAGAAGCGCCGTATCATCGGTACGCAGTTCTGGAAAGAGTTCTTCGCCGTGGCGCAGCAGCTCGAGACCGATGGCAAGCCGGTCAAGTACCTGGCTCAGGGCACCATCTACCCCGACATCATCGAGTCCGGTGCTCGCAAGACGGGCGGCAAGACGGCCACCATCAAGAGCCACCACAACCTGATCCCGTTCCCCGAGGGCGTGCATTTTGACCTCATTGAGCCGCTCGATCACTTCTTTAAGGACGAGGTCCGCGCGCTTGGTTTGGCACTTGGCCTGCCGGGTCACATCGTGTTCCGCCAGCCTTTCCCGGGCCCGGGTCTGGCCATCCGCATCATTGGCGCGGTCGACAAGGAGAAGCTCGAGATCCTCAAGAATGCCGACGCCATCGTGCGCGAGGAGCTCGATGCCTACAACCAGCGTCTGTTTGAACAGACCGGCGAGCGCAACTCCGAGCACAGCTGCTGGCAGTATTTCGCGGTCCTGCCTGACATTAAGTCCGTTGGCGTTATGGGCGACGAGCGCACCTATCAGCGCCCGATCATCCTGCGCGCCGTCGAGTCCAGCGACGCCATGACCGCCGACTGGGCCAAGCTGCCCTACGACGTCCTGGCCCGCATCTCCGGCCGCATCGTGGCCGAGGTTCCCGGCGCCAACCGCGTGTGCTACGACATCACGTCCAAGCCGCCCGCGACGATTGAGTGGGAGTAGGCTGACAGGGTTCTGACCTGCATTTTTGAGTGCCGTACTGTGCTGCTGAGTTTCGTTTCGTACGAGAGTCACGGCAAAGCCACCAGCGACAATGGTGAGTAAATCCGATAATCAAGCCTCCGTTCCCGCGTTGGGACGGAGGCTTTTTCTTTGCCTTTTTACTCCCTTTCACCTGCGATTTCGCTATTTACTCCCCGTATTTCAAGACGGCAAAGTACGGGGCGGCATTCGGAGGAATGGGAGTAAGGATTCATCCCGAGTGAGTAGACGCGCTGTTTTTGTCCCCGAAGGCGAAACGGGACCGTTTCGGGGCCCGCGAAACTCAAATCGAACTCAATGGGCATTTTTGCGCTCTCCGTACGGCGTTTCCCCAGGTGGTTAATGGGGAGTAAAGAATCTCGCCACCTCAATGAAAACGGGAGTAATCAGGGGAATTGCCGCGGCGTACCGCCGCGTGCCGCCGTGTAAGCCACCGCGTCATTTACTCCCCAGGCGCGTCGAGAATGCCTTTGCATGCAATGGGGAGTAAAAACTCAACATGCGCGGGCGCGAGCGGCGCTCGCCGCCTAGCCTGGCGTCCTGATTCGGTTGCGCTGGTTGCGAAATGCGGAGAGCCGCTACAGCGAGGCTTTCCAGTCCTCGTATTCGTCGGCGTCGATCTTGCCGTTTTCGAGCTGCGCGCGCTTCTCTGCCCACAGTTCGATCGCCATCGCGGCTTTGGGCGCGTGCGGCGCCTTGGGGTTCAGGGAGAGGCCCGTGCCGTCGGCTGCGGGCACGATGCCGAAGGAGTCCTCGAGCCGCACGAGCAGCGACATGAGGTCGCCCGCGGTCTCGACGCCGTAATCCTTGAGGGCGTTGACGGACACGCCGAGCGCCGCGGAGATGGACTCGAGCAGCTCGGGCTTCACGGCGCGGATGCCGCTCTCGTAGTGGCGCACGGCCCCCTCGGTCAGGCCGACCGCCTCGGCGAGCTGCGCCTGCGTCATGCCGCGCGACTTGCGGTACCGCCTTATGTTCTCGCCTACGGACATGAGCCCTCCTCCTGGAATTACGTACCAGCACATCTTATCAGCGTACGCAAATGTACGCAATTCTATTGACAGTACAGATATGTACGTTTACTCTGAATCTGTGAACCGTACGTATCCGTACGCCATTGATTGGAGGAGCCATGGACGAGAAGGTGGCGAAGACGCCGAGGCCGCACATGCTGGACGCCGACGAGGTCGCGGAGCTGCTGAGGATCAAGAAAGGCAGCGCCTACGAGGTGATCAGGAGGATAAACGCCGAGCAGGAGGCGCGCGGGCGCGTGGTCATCCGCGGGCGCGTTCGAAGCGACGTCTTCGACGCCCTGTACTTCCCGGAGGTGGACTGACATGCCCGTGTACAAGGACGACGGCAACGGCACGTTCTACGTGCAGTGCTACTACCGCGACGCCCGCGGCTCGAAGCGCCACAAGACGAAGCGCGGCTTCTCCTCCGAGGTGGAGGCCGCAGTGTGGGAGAGCCAGTTCAAGAGCCTTAACGGCGGGGCCATGGACATGACGTTCTCCGAGTTCGTCGAGGTGTACGCCTCCGAGGTGAAGCCGCGCATACGCGAGCACACGTGGATCACCAAGGAGTACATCATCAACGACAAGCTCGTGCCGTTCTTCGGGGACATGCGCATGTGCGACGTGAGGCCGATCGACGTCATCAGGTGGCAAAACGAGCTCACCGAGCACCGGGACGCCGACGGGAAGCCCTGGGCGCCGACGTACCTGCGCACAGTGAACAACCAGCTCAACGCCATCTTCAACCACGCCGAGCGCTACTACGGCCTCAGCGACAACCCGGTGCGCAGGGTCGACAAGATAGGCTCGAAGAAGGGCGGCGAGATGCAGTTCTGGACCAAGGACGAGTACCTGAGGTTCAGCGAGGCCGTCATGGACAAGCCTCTCTCGTTCCACGCCTTCGAGCTGCTTTACTGGACGGGCATACGCTGCGGCGAGCTCCTGGCGCTCACGCCGTCCGACTTCATGCTGGAGAGCTCGCGGCTGCGCATCAACAAGTCGTACCAGAGCCTCAACGGCGTTGACACCGTGACCGACCCCAAGACGCCCAAGTCCGTGCGCACGATCGTCATGCCCGCCTTCCTGCGCGACGAGATGGCGGACTTCATCGAGATGCGCGACGACGTCGCCCCCGACGAGCGCCTGTTCGCCGTGACCAAGCACTTCCTGGCCCACGAGATGGAGCGCGGGTGCAAGGCGTCGGGCGTGAAGCGCATCCGCATACACGACATACGCCACAGCCATGTGAGCCTGCTGATAGAGATGGGCTTCTCCGCGCTGGCCATCGCCGAGCGCATGGGCCACGAGGCGGTGGACATCACCTACCGCTACGCGCACCTGTTCCCCACGAAGCAGGACGAGATGGCCGCCGCGCTCGACGGGGCGAGGGGGTAAGAAGGATGCCGTGCGAGAACAGCGCCCGCAAGCGCAGCAAGACGATGGCGTTCCGCTGCACGCCCGAGGAGCGCAAGCTCATATGCGAGATGGCAGCCTGGAGCGGCATGAACAGGCAGGACTACATCATCGCCAAGCTCACCGATACCCAGGTCGAGGTGAGGCCCTCCGTGAGCGTGCAGAAGGCACTGAGGGACTCGATGGCGGAATTGGCCAAGGAGGTGCGGCTGGCGGCCTCCTACGGCGAGCTGAGCGAGTCCCTGCAACAGAGAATTGAGCACGTGATGAGGTTCTTCCTAGCGCTCGGCGAGCCTCTTGACGCGCCGACGGAAGAGACATCGCCACGAACTACGTTTTTGGAAGAGCCGGTTCCATCCGTCATCGATGCGGGTTCCGACACCGCAAGCATCTTCGAGATGGGACGCAGGTAGGGCCTAGCGCCAGACCTCCAACGCCTTGTCCGCAAGCCATTCGGCGCGATCGGCGATATCGCCCTCGTTCCAAGACTCCTTCTCTAGGGCGCCGGCCATGGTCGCAAGGCCGGCGGCGCAGAGGGCAAGGCCGTCCTTGTATCCCTTTCCCTGCTTCTTGGTGGGCCAATCGGCATCGCGGATGGAGGCGTTGAGCGAATGCGTGATGATGGCGAGGTTGCCGAGCGTGAGGAGCTTCCGGTCCCTTCGCGTGGCAGCCTCATCGTCGAGGGCTCCCCATTTGTTGCGCCACTTCTTGGGCATCATGTGCTCGAGGGTGTACTGGTTGAACCCGAGCAGGGCCGTGCTGCTCATGCCCGGACGAATGGCGCTTTCCAGCAGATAGAGGACGCCCTTGGACTGGAGGTTGTACAGACACGATTCCTCGAATGCCGCTCGAACCTCGGCGTCGCCGGGCATGTACGTCGTCGTCTCGTCATTGGCTTCGAGAGTCTTCCTCAGCGCCTCCGCGTCCTTCACCTCGTTCAAGATCAGCGAGGTGAACAGCCTGTTGTAGTTCTTCGTGGTCGCCTGAACCAGCATTCGGCGGACGATGTAGCTCTCAAGCAGGGCGTAGATCTTAGATTCCTCGCTCGAAGACTCCGCGTTCTTTCGAACGTAGAGCACGTACGGGATGAGCGTCGAGTTCTTGAGGCCGAATATCAGCACGTTCAGGCGCTCGACGCCGGAAGCGGAGGGGATGTCCGCGTCGCAGTAGCCAGGGTCGAACGTGGACTCGAACGCCTCGGCATACGCCTTCATGTTGTCGAGAATCTCGACCTTGTCGCCGTTGCAGTACCTGCCGATGAAATCCTTGTAGGACTGGAAGAGGTTCGAAGTACGCGAATAGAAGAGCTTGTCCTCGGTCGTGACGCCACGCCTCTTGTCCTGGACCAGAATCTGGAGGAACGCGTCGAAGAAGAGGTCGACGAGCGTGCGCTTGATGCGCCCGGTAACGATCTCCTGCTCCCAATACTCCCTCTTCTCAGCCGTGGGCTCGAAGACGTCTTCCCAGCACTCCTTGAACGCCTGCTCGTTCTCGCGGTTGAAGAAGTAGTTCTTAAGGAGCTCCGCCGTCGTCAGGCGCACCCCGAGCGAGTTGATGGTGTCGAATATCTGCTGCTCGTCCTCGCCCTCGGTAAGATCGATGCAGACGAACTGGACGTTCGACTTGATCGTGTTCCTGTCGACCTTCTCCGGGTCGATATTCTTGAGGAAGTAGTTGTAGGCAAGGACGATGGCCGAGGAGCCCTCGAGGGGTTCGCAGCCCGTGGCGCTGACGACCTTTTCGAAATCCTGCCGGTCGTACTTGCCGTGCCGCAAGGCGACATCGCCGGTCTCCAGGACGAAATCTCGCTCAAACAAATTGTTGGTGCCGTTTTTTGCACAGAGTGCCTTGAAGAAGATGACCATGGTCGTGAGTCGCTGCTGGCCGTCGATGACGGTGCGAACCTCGGAGACCTCGGACCAGGTGTTGCCGGAGGAGGCCTGCTTCAGGATGATGGAGCCCAGGAAATAGGGCCGCTTCGAGGCCGTGACGAACTCCATGTCGCCGAGGAAACGCTCCCATTGCTCTTCTCCCCAGACGTACGCCCTTTGGTAAAAAGGTATTTCGAGCAGGCGCGATCCGTTGAACACGCCGCTTATCGTTGCTTTTCCTGCATCCATCCTTAAAGCCCTATCTATCCTTTGCGGTTATTGCTGGCGGGGTCAATTTTATCAATACGCTGCTTGACCCTTTAATGTTCCCGGTCCTTGCCGTCTTCTCCCCAGAAGGTGCTCGAAGATGATGCGCAGGTCCTCGTCATCAAGGCAGCCGCCCTCGAGGCAGCCACGGTCGATGGTATCGATCATCGTCTGCCCCTTCTTCTTCGAGCGGTCGTAGATCACTGTGTCGAGGGATAGCTCCCTGCCGTCGCGCGTGAACATCTCGTGCATGAATTCGGCACTGTTCGCTTGACTTCAATCGCGTACCGCGTGCTCGAGCGGGCCGCTTCCCCTCGATATGGCGACATCCCAATGCTCGCAGTTAAGCAGAAGAAGTCGGTTCATGAACTCGACGCCCGAAAAACCGAGTCTCGCAAACGGCGGAAATAGAGGGTCATCTGAAAAGACCGCAGCATACTCACTGCTCAACGGCATATACGCGAGATGAAAATCGTACGAGTCGTCCTCGGGCCCGATGATGAACATAGGCATCGACGTCGTAACGAACCCTGAGCCGACGGGTGCCCTAAGGATGGAGAAGCTCTTCTCAAAAAAAGCCTTTCGAATACGGTTAACTGGCACAATATCATCGTTGGAGAAGAGCATGGTTGCGGCGGCGGCAAGCTCGACCACCGCTTGGGAATCCCCGCGCCAATCCGACCAATCGAGCAAGCCGAGCTCATAGGGTGTCAGATGAACGTTTCTGAGCAGCTCTTCGGCAGTCTCGCGTGACCATTTCTTGTCGACGCGCATACTGATAGGGTGCCGGACGATGATATTTGCTGCCAGCTCGCAAACGGCGGCTTTCCCATCAGAATACCCTTCGTCTTCGCACTGGTCTTCTTTCTGGCGTTCCAAAAAGCGATCGTAAAGCGGCGCGATGCGGCTCTCGAGCTCAGATAGCTTAACCTCGATGAGGTTCTGCGCATAGAATCTGTCTGTCGCATCGCCTGTCGCATCGGCATGCTCGACCTCATAAAGATCGCGCATGCTGCAAAGGTTCTCGCAATTCGTGCGGAAGAAGGAGCCCTTCTGTCTGCTGTAGGCATGAAGCTGCCCGGAGGAATCCGCGAAATGGCGCAGGTAGAACCGCGGCACCCAGTGCTGCTTTCGCGTCATCTTTCCGGGCAGCTTCGACATCCTAAGCCTTCACCGCCTCGTATTGGTAGGTCGTGCGCACGTTGTAATGGAAGTCGTTTCCGAGGTCCAGCGCCTCGAAGTGCTTCTTGGCGCAGCCGATCTTGATCTTCTCCGCGTCGCGCAGGGCGGGCTCGCCGTTCTTGCCGCCCTTGGTCTCGGTCACGAAGTACACGCGGCGCTCGCCGTCGGCCTCCTCGACGTACGCCCAGTCGGGGTTGTAACTGCCGAGCGGCGTGTCGATCTTGAACGCCGAGGGCAATTTCGCGAACACGAGAACCTCCTCCTGCTTGTCTAGAGCCTCGGCAAAGGAGCGCTCGACCCCCGCCGAGTCGTAGACCACGTAGTTGTACAGGCTCTTGCTCGTCATGTCCGGCTTCCACGCGTTCTGCCCAAGGTAGGCCGTGTAGTCGTCAAGCTCGAGGTCGCGCATGGTGTACCACTCGTCCTCGGGAAGGCGCACGTACTTGATGCCCTGGGCGATGAGGTCGTTCTTCACGCGGTTGATCTTGTCGCCGACCTGCGCGAGGAAGGTCGCGGGGTCGATCTCGAACTCGTCGAGGCGGCTGCAGCCCTCGAGGATCGCCTTGATGGTGCCGCGGGTGAGCCCGACGGCGTCCTGCAGCTCTGCGATCGGGTCGGGAAGGTCGTATTTCACCTTTCCCGAAACGGACACCACGGAGGTGCCCGTGCCCTCGGCGCTCACGCCCGCGTCGTCGATGCCCAGCGAGGCACGCTCGCTCGTCACCTGGGGCGGGCGCACGGCGAGCATGCCGTCGACAGCTTCGATGGCATGTTCGATGAGCTTGCCGGAGTCGACCTCGACCTGGAAGCGCGTGCGCTGGCGGATGCGGTCCCACAGGGCCTGGAACGCAGGGTCGAGCGTGACGTCCTTCTGCAGCTCGACCGAGACCTCCTTGGCCTTGTCACGGATCTGGACCCTCTGGGACTTGTGGATGATGATCGCCTCGACCTGCTCCTTGGCAGGCTCGAGCTCGGCGGGGAGCTCGACCTTGCCCTCCTCGGCGGCCGCCTTCAGCTCGGGCGTCACCGCGCCCTTGTCGTCGACCATGCCGGTCGCGACGAGGTGGTCGTAGACCTGCTTGGACTTCTCGTAGCCCAGGCGCTCCTCGACGCCATCATCGCCCTTGACCGTGACCTTCGTGAAGCTCTCCGGAGTGATGACGCCGAACTTGAAGTCCTCAGCCTCAAGCTCCTTCTGCAGGCCGTTGGCGAAGTCGTCGTAGCTCTCGTTCGCGATGACGGTGAGCACGTTCGCCTCTGGGTCGTACAGGCGCTCGCCATCCTGGTTCACGCACAGGCGCAGACCGCGGCCGATCTTCTGGCGCTTGGTCAGGTTGTCCTTTGTCTCGACGAGCGTGCAGATCTGGAACACGTTGGGGTTGTCCCAGCCCTCCTTGAGCGCGGAGTGGCTGAAGACGAAAGAGACGTCCTTGTCCGCGTCCTTGCCGTCCGGGAAGGAGATGAGCGTCTCCTTCTTCTGCATGATGAGCTCGAAGGCCCCGGCGTCGTCGGCGGTGCCGGCGGCTCCCTTGGAGTCCTTGAACTTGCCCTTCTTGTCCTTGGCGAAGTATCCCTGGTGCACGGCGTGGGGGTCGCGCACCAGCGGGGCGCCGACGGCTTCGTAGCACTCGAGCCACGTGCCCTTGCCGATCCCCGCCGCCTTTGCGATGCGACGAGGCGCCTTCGAGTTCAGGGCACCTGCGTACTCCTCCTCAAACATCAGGGCGTACAGGCCGCCGTGGACTTCGGGCTCGTAGACGCGGTATCGGTCGACGCGGTCGATGAAGAAGAGCGAGAGCACCTTCACGCCGCGCGGCCACAGCTCGAACTGGCGGGCCAGGTGGTCCTCGATGGTGCGGCGGATCTGCGCGCGCTTGACGACCTCCTCGTTGACGTCGCCCAGCGCCTCGCCGAGCTCGAGCACCTCGCCGTTCTGGAACTCTATGAACTCGTCGCCCACTGCGGCGCCGATGTTGTTGACCACCCAGCCGCTCTCGTAGTCGCTGTTCTCGCCGCTCTTCTGGTAGAGGTCGTTGCCGGTCTTCACCGTGACGGCCTTGCGCTTCTGCGTGCCGTCGGCCTGGCGCACGTCGATGGACACCTTGGCGGAGAACGGGTCGGACTTGACGGACTCGAGCCTCACGTACGCGCCGTTGAGGTTCGCCTCGGCCTTGATCGAGTCCACGCAGATGCCCTTCACCAGGTGGCGCTCGAAGGCGTCGACCGGCGTGAGGCGGTAGATCATGTTGTAGGCCTGCTTGTGCGTGGCCGAGTAGCGCAGCACGAACAGCGGGTTCAGGCTCTTGATGGCGGCCTTGGCCTGCTTGGTGTTGTCGACGCTCTGGGGCTCGTCGATGATGACGACGGGCTTGCAGGCGCTCACGAGCTCTCGAGGGCTGAAGCCGCCGGTGAGCTTCTCGCTGGGACGGTGGAAGAGGTTGCCCTCCTTCGCGGTGCCATCCTTCTCGAGGCCCTTGTTGAACGCGTCGATGTTGATGACCATGACCTGGATGGAGCTCGACGTGGCGAAGTTACCCACCGGCCCCATGTCCTTCGAGTCGTACACGAAGTAGTCGAGCGGCGTGCGGTCGTAGAGCGTCTCGAAGTGCCTGCGGGTGGTCTGGAGGCTCTTGAGGACGCCCTCGCGGATGGCCACGCTCGGCACGACGATAACGAACTTGGTGATGCCGTAGCGGCGGTTTAGCTCGTAGATGGAGCGGATGTAGACGTAGGTCTTGCCGGTGCCGGTCTCCATCTCGACGGTGAAGTCTCGCAGGCGCCCATCGGTGAGGACGTCGGTTGCCGGGAGGCAGCCCTCCTCCTGCACGGCGTGCAGGTTGTCGAGGAGCTGGCCCGGCGCCACGCGAAGCTCGTTGCCGTGGCCGACCATGAGCTCGCCGATTGCCGTCTGGCCTTTGCGGCCGGAATCGGCGGAGAATACGCTGCCAATAAATTGTTGTCCGCGGAACAGGTCGCAGGTTGCTTCGATGGCCTCCAGCTGGTGCTGCTGGTCGGATGAGAACTTGAACTCGAGCGCCGCCATGCTAGACCGTCCTCAATTCGATCTCACAGCCCATGCGCTCGCCGGCGTGCTTGAAGATCTGCACGGCGTTGAGCTTGAGGGTGTCGTCGAGGACGGAATCGAGGATGAGAACGCGCCTGGGCTCCATGTCGGCGATGGCCTCGAGCGCCTCAATGGTGAGGCCTCGGGACATGCAGCAGACGAGCTCGTCGCAAGCGACGGACCAGATGGGATAGCCCGCGGCTTCAGACTTCTCGACGGGCAGCGTGAGCTCGAGGCCCCATTTGAGCATCATCTCGAAGACGATATCCATATCGGAGCGATCGGGCTTGACCACGTCGAAGAGGAGCTGACCGGGCTCGGGCTTCTCAATGCCGGACTCATCGAGCTCGAACACACGGAAGCCGATGTCGGGAAGCTGCTTGGGTCCCTCGCCAAGCTTGAGTTGACGGTTGGATTCCTCGAGCTCGGTTTTGATTTTGTCGCCTGCGCGGCGAATGCGTCCTTCGCCTATGTCGCAGAGAGTCTCATACCCGTCCTTGTAGGCGTCGCGTTTCGGGTCACAAGGCTCTGGAAGCTGGACAAGGATAAACTGATAGCGATCATCTTTTCCGAGCTCCTGCAGGAACATGGCATGGGCGGTCGATGCTGAGCCTGAGAAAAAATCAAGCACAATATCACCCGTGCTTAAATGCTCATGTACGGTAAAGAAGCAAGCAACCGAAAACAATAGATAGACCGCCAGCACTACACTATTCCGAACCAAAGACCAAAAGATAAGCATTTTGAGAAAATCTAAACTTTTGGATTTTCCTACAATGCCGACTACGGCGGAATCCCTCCCACTCCTTATATATTTCTTTCTGTATACATTGAATTTGTATTTAGTAAAATGCAGACAACACCACGGATCGGCTTTTGGCTGGACAATTCCAACCAAACACCGCAGCAGACAGTAGAAACCATTCTGAACGTTAGGAAGCCGGTATGATTGTTACATATAAGGGGAAGAAAAATTTCTTTTAGATACTTGTTTTCCTAAAACTGATGTGATATAATAATTCAAGTCCAGAAAAGGAGTAAAAAATATGCGGCAAGGTATTCTTAAATAAAACTATAATCAAATAGTGGGAACAAAGGATTATGATAGTCCCTTTTGTAGGAGCTTAGTTTTTTGTACCCAATTTAAGAATACTTTTGCCTTATCAATTTTGACATATCCCCAAAAACAGCACTCACAAACAGGTGTATGCTGCATATGTGTATGTCCGCAAATTATCATCCCCAGTGGTAAAAGTATTTTACTGCTGGGGATTTTTATGCCCTTCGGGGCAGTAAAGGGAGGACAATCACATGAAAATAATCAATATTGGAATTCTTGCCCATGTAGACGCTGGAAAGACGACCTTGACGGAGAGCCTGCTATATGCCAGCGGAGCCATTTCAGAACCGGGGAGCGTCGAAAAAGGGACAACGAGGACGGACACCATGTTTTTGGAGCGGCAGCGTGGGATTACCATTCAAGCGGCAGTCACTTCCTTCCAGTGGCACAGATGTAAAGTCAACATTGTGGATACGCCCGGCCACATGGATTTTTTGGCGGAGGTGTACCGCTCTTTGGCTGTTTTAGATGGGGCCATCTTGGTGATCTCCGCTAAAGATGGTGTGCAGGCCCAGACCCGTATTCTGTTCCATGCCCTGCGGAAAATGGACATTCCCACCGTTATCTTTATCAATAAGATCGACCAGGCTGGCGTTGATTTGCAGGGCGTGTATCAGTCTGTTCGGGATAAGCTCTCCGCCGATATTATCATCAAGCAGACGGTGTCGCTGTCCCCGGAAATAGTCCTGGAGGAAAATACCGACATAGAAGCATGGGATGCGGTCATCGAAAATAACGATGAATTATTGGAAAAGTATATCGCAGGAGAACCAATCAGCCGGGAAGAACTTGCGCAGGAGGAACAGCGGCGGGTTCAAGACGCCTCCCTGTTCCCGGTCTATCATGGCAGCGCCAAAAAGGGCCTTGGCATTCAACCGTTGATGGATGCGGTGACAGGGCTGTTCCAACCGATTGGGGAACAGGGGAGCGACGCCCTATGCGGCAGCGTTTTCAAGGTGGAGTATACAGATTGTGGCCAGCGGCTCATCTATTTGCGGCTATACAGCGGAACGCTGCGCCTGCGGGATACGGTGGCTCTGGCCGGGAGAGAAAAGCTGAAAATCACAGAGATGCGTATTCCATCCAAAGGGGAAATTGTTCGGACAGACACCGCTTATCCGGGTGAAATTGTTATCCTTCCCAGCGACAGCGTGAGGTTAAACGATGTATTAGGGGACCCAACCCGGCTCCCTCGTAAAAGGTGGCGTGAGGACCCCCTCCCCATGCTGCGGACGTCGATTGCGCCGAAAACGGCAGCGCAAAGAGAACGGCTGCTGGACGCTCTTACGCAACTTGCGGATACTGACCCGCTTTTGCGCTGCGAGGTGGATTCCATCACCCATGAGATCATTCTTTCTTTTTTGGGCCGGGTGCAGTTGGAGGTTGTTTCCGCTTTGCTGTCGGAAAAATACAAGCTTGAAACAGTGGTAAAGGAACCCACCGTCATTTATATGGAGCGGCCGCTCAAAGCAGCCAGCCACACCATCCATATCGAGGTGCCGCCCAACCCGTTTTGGGCATCCATCGGACTGTCTGTTACACCACTCCCGCTTGGCTCCGGTGTACAATACGAGAGCCGGGTTTCGCTGGGATACTTGAACCAGAGTTTTCAAAACGCTGTCAGGGATGGTATCCGTTACGGGCTGGAGCAGGGCTTGTTCGGCTGGAACGTAACGGACTGTAAGATTTGCTTTGAATACGGGCTTTATTACAGTCCGGTCAGCACGCCGGCGGACTTCCGCTCATTGGCCCCGATTGTATTGGAACAGGCATTGAAGGAATCAGGGACGCAACTGCTGGAACCTTATCTCTCCTTCACCCTCTATGCGCCCCGGGAATATCTTTCCAGGGCTTATCATGATGCACCGAAATACTGTGCCACCATCGAAACGGTCCAGGTAAAAAAGGATGAAGTTGTCTTTACTGGCGAGATTCCCGCCCGCTGTATACAGGCATACCGTACTGATCTGGCCTTTTACACCAACGGGCAGAGCGTATGCCTTACAGAACTGAAAGGGTATCAGGCCGCTGTCGGCAAGCCAGTCATCCAGCCCCGCCGTCCAAACAGCCGCCTGGACAAGGTGCGCCATATGTTCAGTAAGATCACTTGATACACCACAGCGAGGAAGGTTATTGTATTTCCCTGTCTTTCGTGGTAAAATGTAGTTGTAAACCACCAGAGAAACCAATCTAATTTTACCGTTGATAGCCATTTTCTTGATAGCCAAATGATAGCAAAAGTTCGGCAAGCCCATAGGATAAGGATAATAGGTATCAGGAAAAATCAAATGGTATCAAATCCCCCAAACAAAAGCGTTTAGAATTAAGTTTCATTTTGCGAGTGGGAATAACGGGAACTGGCTTCTGAACTCGCGTTTTGGTGCTGCCGAGTACCGCCTGATACTGTTTCGGCATCGCCGCAGGACGAAGCCACCAGCGAAATAGTGGGAATAACAGCCCTCGAACCCTCTGGTTCGAGGGCTTTCTTTTTGTATCTCTACCTGGGAAAACGACCCAATTATTCCCGTCTATCCCTACTGGGCGGTACAGCGGAGTACTCGGCGGTACGGGAATAATTAGGCCCTGCGGGAATAATTCACAATTCGGGTCCCCCGAAGGCCGGTTTCGAACGGTCGAAACTGAGTTGAAACTGCGAGGCGGATTCAAACCCTTTTCAATTGTATTTGCCCAGGTCAACAAACGGGAATAAAGAAACGCGGAAATCGGTTTCCGCAGTTTCGACAACCCCGAATGCCGCCGAATAACGCCGTGTATCTTGCTGTATTTTAGCGCGCAATTATTCCTCGAACGGGGCTTCAGGGGTGCCGATTTCATACGGGAATAATGGAACAGCCTCCGGAGAACCGGAGGCTGTTCGCAAGAAAACGTCAATTCACCTGGGAAGATGTCAGAAAGAGGCCTTCCAGCCGGCGTAAGCGTCCTCGTCGAGTTCGCCGCGCTCGAGCTCGGCACGCTTTTCGGCCCAGGTTTTGATCGACTGCGCGAGCTTGGGGGCATGCGGCGCCCTGGGGTCGACCGCCAGGCCCATGCCGTCCTCGCTGGGGACGAAACCGTAGCCCTCCTCAAGCTGCAGCAGCAGGGCCATGAGGTCTCGAGACGTCTCGACGCCGTAGTCCTTGAGCGCGCCCTCGGAGACCTCGAGCGCCTTCGCGATCTTCTCGAGCAGCTCGGGCTTAACCGCGCGGATGCCGCTCTCGTAGTGCCTGATCGCACCCTCGGTGAGCCCTACGGCATCGGCGAGCTGGGCCTGCGTAAAGCCCTTCGCCTTGCGATGCCGCCGAATGTTGTCGCCTGTCGCCATGTGCCCTCCTATAGATTTCGTCGGCGACCATTCTATCAGCGTACGAGTTTGTACGCAATTCTATTGACAGTACAGATACGTACGATTATTCTCGGGAATACGAGCGTACGCATACGTACGGATAGATAGGAGGTCCAAGATGGAACAGCCGGTGGCAAAGACACCGAGGCCGAGCATGCTCACCGCCAACGAGGTGGCGGAGCGCCTGAAGATCAAGAAAGGCAGCGCCTACGAGGTCATCCGCCAGATGAACAAGGAGCAGGAGGCCCTTGGGCGCGTGGTGATCCGCGGACGCGTCCGCAGCGACCTGTTCGAGGCCCGCTACTTCCCGGAGGTGGACGATGCCAGCCTATAAGGACAAGAAGACGGGGCTCTTCTACGTGCAGTTCTACTACCGCGACGCGCGCGGGGCCAAGCGGCACAAGACGAAGAAGGGGTTCCAGACCGAGCTCGAGGCGCTTCTGTGGGAGAAGAACTTCAAGGCCCTCAAGGATGACGCCATGGACATGACCTTCGCCGACTTCTGCAAGGTCTACGAGGCGGAGGCGAGGCCGAGGGTCCGCGAGCACACCTGGCTCACCAAGGAGAACATCATCCAGAGCAAGCTCCTGCCGTTCTTCGGCGACATGCGCATGTGCGACATACGGCCCGTCGACATCGTCAGGTGGCAGAACTCCCTCACTGGATCAACAAGGGCGGACGGCGACGGCTTCAAGCCCACTTACCTGAGGATCATCAACAACCAGCTAAACGCCATCTTCAACCACGCCGAGCGCTACTACAGCCTGGAGAAGAACCCCGTCCACAAGGTGGACAAGATGGGCAGCAAGGAGGCCGGCGAGATGCAGTTCTGGACCAAGGACGAGTACCTCCGCTTCTCGGAGGCCATCTCCGACAAACCGCTCGCCTTCTACGCTTTCGAGGTGCTCTACTGGATGGGCATACGCTGCGGCGAGCTCATGGCGCTCACGCCCTCGGACTTCCTGATGGAGACGTCGGAGCTGCGCATAAACAAGTCCTACCAGCGCCTGCGCGGCGAGGACGTGGTCACGAAGCCGAAGACGCGCAAATCGGTGCGCACGATCAAGATGCCCGCGTTCCTCCGCGACGAGATGGCGGAGTTCATCGAGATGCGCGATGACGTGGCGCCCGACGAGCGGCTCTTCGGCTTCACGAAGCACTTCCTCGTGCACGAGATGGACCGCGGCTGCAAGGCGTCGGGCGTCAAGCGGATACGCATCCACGACCTTCGCCACAGCCACGTGAGCCTGCTCATCGACATGGGCTTCTCCGCCCTCGACATCGCCGAGCGCGTGGGGCACGAGGCCATCGACATCACATACCGCTACGCGCACCTTTTCCCCGCCAAGCGCGCGCAGATCGCCGACGCGCTCTCCGAGCTGAGGGGCGAATAGGATGCCGTGCGAGAACAGCGCCCGCAAGCGCAGCAAGACGATGGCGTTCCGCTGCACCCCGGAGGAGTACGAGCTGATCGCCAACATGGCCGCCTGGAGCGGCATGAGCAGGCAGGACTACATCATGGCGAGGCTGACCGGGACCGAGATAACGGTAAGACCGTCGTCGCGGACGCAACGGGCGCTGCGCGACTCCATGAAGAGCCTGGCGGAGCGGCTCCTCGCCGTGTGCGACGCCGATGAGCTTGATGCGGACCTCCAAAGGCAGCTCGCCCTGGTCATGGAGATCTTCAACGGGTTCGGCGAGGCACCGCCGCCCGGAAGGCGCGCAAAGCGCGAGAAGGGGCCCGGCGACGATTTCTTCGGGATGTCTCGATGCTAATCCCGGGCCGCGATCGGGAGGCGCAACCGCTTCCGGGCGCACGCGCGCGTGCCGGCGCGGCGAGGGGCCGCAGGCGCAATGCGTGGGCGACCAAGGCAATCAGAGGCAATTTGATGAAAAAGGTATATACTATTTTCATCAAAAAGGAGGAACGCTATGACAGAAGCAGAGGCCATCGCTAAGCGCATAGAGAGCTTCGGCGCCGGCAGGGCCTTCACAGCCGCCGACTTCTCCGACGTCGCAGGCCGACGCAATGCCGCCAACGCGCTCGGGCGCTTGCATGCAAAGGGAGGGATCGCCCGCGCCATCCGCGGCGTCTACTACGCGCCGGAGCGCAGCGCGCTCATGGGCACCGAGGTGCCGGCCAGCGCCGACGAGGTCGTGCGCGCCGTCGCCCGTGCCAACAAGTGGGTCGTCGCACCGTCCGGCGACGCGGCGCTCAATGCGCTGGGCCTCGACACGCAGGTGCCCGCAAAGCTCGTCTACGTCAGCAGCGGCCCGTACAAGCGCTACGAGTACGGGCCGTACGATATCGAGCTCCGGCACCGCGCCAACCGCGACCTGCTCGACTGCTCGCAGATCACCTGTACCATCGTGCAGGCCCTCAAGGCGCTCGGACGCGAGAACGTGGGCGACGAGGAAATCAGAACGCTCGCGCGCAACCTCACGGAAGGGCAGGTCGGCGCGTTCCTGGAAGAGTCGGCGGGGCTCACCTCCTGGGTTGCCGACGCCGCGAAGAAGATATGGGAGGCGAAACATGGACAGGATCGCTAGGGCCTCGACCGGCGAGCGCAGGCTGGTCTTCGAGGCCGCCGCGCAGAGGATGGCGCTTGCACCGGCCGTCGTCGAGAAGGACTTCTGGGTGTGCTACACCTTGGACCACCTTTTCCACAGAAGCGGCTTCGCCGAGTCCATGGTGTTCAAGGGCGGCACGAGCCTGTCGAAGGCTTTCGGGCTCATCGAGCGCTTCTCGGAGGACATCGACCTCATACTCGATTGGCGACTCCTGGGCTACGGCGAGGACGAACCGTGGGAGCCGCGCAGCAACTCGGCGCAGGAGCGGTTCAGGGCCGACAGCATCGAGCGCGCGAACGCCTTCCTGGCCGACGCCTTCGTCCCGAAGCTCAGGGCCACGCTCTCCGAGTCCCTCGGCACCGAAGCGTCCGTCAGGTGCGGGGCCGAGGAGGAGACCGTGTACTTCGACTATCCGCGCTCCTATGAGTCGGCGGGCACGCTCGACACCATCAAGCTGGAGATAGGACCCATGGCGGCATGGTCGCCCTCCGAGGAGGCGGCGATAGCCCCGTACGCGGCGGACGTGGTTCCGTTCGGGCCCGAGCTGTCGACCACGGTGCGCACCGCGAGTCCCGAGCGCACGTTCTGGGAGAAGGCCACCATACTGCACCAGGAGGCCAACAGGCCCGAGGGCAAGGCTATGCCCAGGCGCTACTCCCGCCATTACTACGACATGTACCGCCTCGGCCACTCGTTCGTGCTCGGCCGCGCCGTGGCGCAGCCTGGCCTCCTCGAACAGGTCGTCAGGTTCAAAGAGAAGTTCTACCGCACGCCGTGGGCCAAGCTGGCCGATGCGAGGCCCGGCACGCTCAGGCTCGCCCCTCCAAAGGGCAGGCTCGACGAGCTGGCGGCCGATTACGCCTCGATGAGGCCGATGCTGTTCGGCAGCTACCCGAGCATCGATGAGATAGTCACCTACATGGTGGAGCTCGAGGAGACCATCAACGGGCTAAGCTGACCAAGGGCGCCCCAATTCCGGGCGCCTGCCAGAATCGAAGAGGCGGGGCGGGCAACGCGGCGGCTTCCCCGCCGAGAGCGGAGCGTTCCTTTTCGACGGGCGGCGTTGAGAGTTCGGCATAAAAGACCTCGTTCTGCAGCCTCCAGGATGCGCGCGGCGTCCTCGATGCGCTCGGCGCATCTCTCGCTTATCGACCTCAGGGCCAGTATGCCCTCGACGTCGAGAGGGTCCAGCTGGTCGGCGTGCGCCATGGACTCGAGCAGCTGGTCCAGCCCCCTCGCCAGCCTTCCCGCATCTGCCACCGCGTCGAGCAGCTCGCGACGCTCGTCCTTCTCGTTGATGCCCGTCAACAGCCGTCCTCCTTCTTCCGACGGACGTGCTGCGCAGCACCGTAGCCGTTCCGCATGGAGAGCCGCCTCGCCGCCAGCGGCCCCGTGAGCATATCGACCGTGAGCGGCACGGGAGAGGCCGTCCCGATTAGGGTAGCGGCGCCGCGACTCGGAAACGCGCCTCCGTCCTCCACGCGACGTCCCGACGTAACCCTCGCGAGCGCCCCAGCAATCGCCGACAGATCGCATCCCATGTCCGGAAGCCCCGGCGCCCATGTCCGATTCCATGCCGCACGCCTCCGCCCCTCCGATCCGAAACCCGCCCCGGCGCTCCTTGGACGCGCAGGGTCGCACGCCGGCAGGCGGCCAGCAAGGGCCGCGACACTTTTTCGAGTTCTTCGCCCCATGCGCTCCGCGCGCGAACAACGCGAAAAACTGCCGTCGGGAGACTTCTATTTCTATGCCCGACTTCGCTTCCTCCCTTGCCGGCGCGCCCGCGCTGCATGCGACTCACGCGGCGCAAGGCACGCCACAGGGGCGGGCCTCAGAGTCTAAGGAGCAAGACATGAACGACATGAAGGAAAAGGCGATGGGCGCGGTCAAGGCCTTCCTCGAGCGCAAGGGCTACGAGATCGTCGACGAGGCCTGGCAGGGGCCCGAGGGCATCGGCGGGATCGACCTCGTGGCGGTGGACGAGGACGGGACCCTGGTGTTCGTCGACGCCACGGTCCGCATCGGGACGGACGGATTCCCCGAGGCCCACAGGGCGCGCGGGATGCGCGAGGCGCTGGCGGCGACGTGGCTCGCCGGCAACGGCGACGACTACGCCGACACCCCGGTCCGCTTCGACGAGGTGGCGATGATGGTCGTCAAGGAGAACCGAGCGCTCCTGCGCCACCACGTCAACTGCTTCGGCGAGATGGAGCCGCTCTCCTAGGCGGCGCGCCCGGCCCCGGGCCCCCGGGGCCGGGTTTCCCCGAATCCGGCCCCTGTACCACGAAAGCGTACATATTCGTACGTTTTCGTGGTACACTCCGCTTGTCGGACAAATCCGTACGGTTTTGTCCCGACGCTCCGAGACTCGGGGCGCGCCGGACCGGATGCGGCGAGGCGCGCCCCACGCTAGAGAGGACGCGACCCATGCGCACGATAGCCATTTCCAACTACAAGGGAGGCGTCGGCAAGACGACGACCGCCGTGAACCTGGCGGCGATCTTCGCCGCCCGGGGCCTTCGGACCCTGCTCGTCGACCTCGACCCGCAGGCGTCTGCCACCGACTTCTTCGGCCTCTACGACCGGGCCGCATCCGAGCGGCGCACCTCGGTCGAGCTGCTCTACGGCGGCGCGCCCGTGGAGGAGGTCGCCTACGCCGCCGGGGAGGGCCTCGACGTGGTGGCCTCGACCATCGACCTCGTCGACCAGAACGAGATGCTCCTGCGCGAGCAGCGACTCAAGTTCGCCCTCGACGACGCCTCGGGCTCCTACGATGCCTGCCTCATCGACTGCAGCCCCGTGATGCGCAGGCTCGCCTTCAACGCCTACCTCGCCGCGGCGGAGGGCGGCATGGTCGTCATCCCCGTGAAGCTCGACTCCACCGTGATGCGCGGCACGGCGCTCACCGTCGAGGCGACGCGCTCCATCGCCGACGCCCTGCGCATGCCCACGCCCAGATGGAAGATACTGCGCACCTGCGTTCCCGGCCGCATGACCAACGCCGAGGCCACGGGCGCGGCCGTGCTCGACGGGTTCTTCCCGGGCGAGCAGTTCGAGACGGTAATCCACGCGAGCAGCAAGGTCTGCGAGGGCAGCTGGCAGTGGAAGCCGGTGGCCGCCTTCGAGCCGGGGAGCCGCCCCGCGCGCGACTACGAGGCTCTCGCCGACGAGGTGTCCCGTGAGCTCGCCTAGCCAGGTGGCCGCGGGCTTCACCATCACGGGGCTGCTCGACGGCGCGTCGCGCACCCGCGGGCGCTACCCGGTGTCCGAGATCGCGGTGGCAGACATCGCCGACCACCCGGCGAACGCCGCGTACTCCATGGACCCGGCCGGCATAGCCGAGCTCGCCGAGTCCATACGCGCCGACGGACTCACCGACCTGCCGCTGGTGCGCAAGGTCGGAGACGGCTCGTGGCAGATGGTCTCCGGGCACCGCCGCAAGGCCGCCTACGCCCTGCTCGCCAAGGACGACCCCGCCTACGAGAGGATGCCCTGCCGCGTGATAGAGGGCATCGACGACGAGAGGGCGGTGACGCTGCTCCACGCCGCGAACTACTTCACCCGCGCGCTCACCGTGACCGAGCGCGCCGCCGCGACCGAGGCGCTCAGGGGCGACGCCGTGCGCCTGCGCTCCGAGGACCCGTCGCTTTCCGGCATGCGCGTCGACGACGTGAAGGCCGCCATCATCGAGCGGCAGACGGGCCGCAAGGTCTCCGGCAAGACCATCGCGCGCGAGGAGAGGCTTGCCCGCCGCATCGCCGAGGACCTCTCGCCCGAGTGGGCCGCCGAGGCAGACCGCGGCAACCTCAGCGCCGAGGCGGTGCGCTCGCTCGCGGGCATGCCGAAGGAGCGCCAGGCGGAGATGCACGCCGCCATGGAGCCCTGGCGGCGCACCAAGCGCGAGCTCTCCGACTACGTGAGGAGCGAGGGGAAGGCACAGCCAGGCCCCGACGGGCGCATCGCGAAGGCCGCGAGGCTCGTCGCCGACTTCCTCGAGAGCCCGCCCGAGAGCCCGAGCGCGGCCGACCTCTCGCTGCTGCGCGAGATGGCGATCATGACCGCGCCGTACGCGGATGCGGGCACCGATGCCCGAAAGCGCCGCAGAAGGGCCCCAGGCCCGAAATCCAGCAAGTAGCCTATGGCGTCCGACATCGCGTCGGGCGTCCATAGCACTTGGGGACCGGGCGGCCTCGGACCCGTCATGCCGCGGGCCGTTGGGGAGCCCGCTTACGCGAGGCCCGGTCCCAGAGGCGGCGCCCGAGCCGGGCCGCCGCCTGCGGGGGATCCCCCGCGCCCCTAGAGAGACGCGCCCGCCGCGCGGCGGGCCCGAGGAAAGGAATCCGCCATGGAAGAGGAAGCCGGCGTCGCCAAAGGCAAGGAGCGCCGCGTCACGTTCCGCATGGAGGGAGGCGACTACGACGCGCTCTGCGAGCGGTGCGAGCGCGCCGGCCTCAGCAAGTCGGAGTACCTGCGTTACCTCGTGCGCATACCGTTGTCGACGGAGGCCAACGCGGGAGACGAGCACCGCATACTCGTGGACCGCAGGGCCCTGTGGGCGATGTCGCGCGAGCTCACGAAGTGGGGCTACCACTACAACCAGGCCGTGCACGCGATGAACCTCATCAACTTCCACGCCCGCCATGGGCGCGTCGACCGCGACCTCGTGGCGGAGAGCGTCCCTACGATCGAGCGCGAGCTCGCCGACGTGAACGCCGCGGCCCGCGAGATGGCGGCCGAGCTCGGGCGCATCGGAGCCGACTCGCTCGTGGAGGGGTCGCCATGCCGATCCTGAAGCCGATAAGCGGCCACGGCGCGACCGGAGGCATCCGCCGCTACCTCGAGAAGGGAGGCCGCGCCCTCGCGCGCGACCTGTTCAACCTGAGCTACGACGAGCGCGACGCCGGCGCGCTGGGAGACGAGGCCAAGGAGGCCTGCGCCTGGGACGCCGAGATGGACGCCACTCGCGCCGCCTTCGGCACGGACGCACCCTGGAGGGGAAAGCCCGCGCGCACGTTCAAGCACTTCGTGCTCTCGCCGGACCCCGGCGACGACATCGACCTGGCTGCGCTGCGCGAGCTCGCGTGCTCGTGGGCGCTCAAGCACTTCGGCGACCACGAGATCGCCATCGTCTACCACGACGACAACGCCCGCGGCATACCCCACGCGCACATCGTAGTGAACAACGCGAACCTCCGCACGGGCTACCGCATGCAGACCCAGCACCCCGAGGACCTCAACCGAGACCTTCAGGACATGGCCCGCGAGCGCGGGCTGTCGGGCCTCTCCAACGACCGGGCGCCAGAATCGCCGTCGAAGGCGCGAGGGCGCGCCGGCGCGGGCGGGCCCAGGAGTCGCAGGAGCGTCTACCTGGGCCGTGCCGAGAAGGAGATCATGCGCTCTGGCGGCTACTCGTGGGTCGGCGACATCCGCGCCCGCGTCGCGCTCGCCAAGACCACGGCGCGCGACGAGGCGGAGTTCCTCGGCATCCTCGACGCCCTGGGCGTGCACGTCGCCGACAACTCGGCCAAGGCGAGGCGGGACGACTGGGTGTTCAGCCTGGCAGAGGAGCCGTCCAAGAAGGTCAGCGGCGAGCGCCTGGGGTTCGTCTACGGCAAGGAGATGCTCCGCCGGCGGTTCGAGCGCGAAGGCGCCTACCGCCCCACGGACGCGAGCACCGCGCGCATCCGCGAGGCCGCCGAGCGGGCCCTCGAGCTCAACGACCTCTCGGAGCTGAGCAGGCTCTCCTCGGCGCTCGAGACCTGCGCGAAGTTCGACGTCGAGTCGATCGAGGAGTTCGGTCTCAGGATGGCGACGCTCGAGCGCCGCGGCCAGGCGGGCGGCGAGGGGTACCGCCGCCTCGAGGCTGCGCGAGCCTACATAGCGGAGAACGGCCTCATGCCCCTCAAGACCCGCTACGGGAACGGCGACAAGCGCGGCGAAGCCGGCGACAACCAGCGCGGCAGCCGGCATGAGGACGAGCAGCAGCGCATCCTCGCCGCCGAGCGGCAGCGGGCCCAGCAGGACCAGCGCAGGGAGAGGGGCCGGAGATGATGGTGAGGATAGAGTACGAGGGCGGCAGGACGACGCTGTTCGACACGCTCTCGTTCACGGAGGGGTCGCCGTTCTCCGGCGCGAACATGCTCACGGAGTTCGAGCTCGAGATGCGTGAGGTGCCCGAGAAGGGGCTTTGGCTCACGGCGAACTGGCACCAGGTGCGCGACGACTGGCGCGCCGACGCGCCCGCGGACGGCATCCCGGCCGCACGCAGGTCCCGCGGATGGCGCTTCATGCTTGCCTCGGAGGCCGAGCTCGGGCGAGCCCGGCGCGTCCTGCTCGACGGCGACGAGGCGTTCGCCCGGGTGCGGGGATACCTGTGCGACGCGGCCGCGATCGGCGCCTGCTACCGCGAGCACGTGGGTCCTCCCTCAAAACCGCTGAAGTCGCAGATAAAGGAGCTGCAGCGCGCGCTGGGGAGGGCGGAGGTCCCGGGCGTGCCCGACGAGCTGGCGAGGCTGCTCGCGCAAGAGAAGGAAGAGGGCGCCGAGGATGGTGCCCGCAAGGTCAAGGAAGATTGGGGTGACGTCGATGAAGAGGCTTGGTAGGTTCCTCAAGGCGGCGCTTAAGGTCACGCTGGGCTTTTTCGTCTGGCTGTTCCGCGCCGTGTTCAAGTGGGTGATGTAGTAAGAGGCGGGCAATTGCCCGCCTCTTTGTCTTACAGGCTTTAGCCTGTGCGGGGCGCGCAGCGCGCCGCAT
>NZ_QSQO01000050.1:0-766 GCF_003436775.1 Collinsella sp. TF11-5AC | reverse complement strand
ATCAAAACCACCCCTAAAAGGGGTGGTTTGCTCTTAGGGTATAACCCTTGGATTCCCGGCACGCGTCTAAAGGCGCCGGCCCTCACGGGGTTCGGGCCGCACTGCAGATTGACCCGTGACGGGCCGGTCAAACCGGCGCTATTTACGCCCCGGCCCCCTGTCGAAAGGGTCCTCGTACTCCTTGACGCTCAGCCGGTCGAGCGCGATGTCGGCCTTCTCCTGCTCCCGGATGTACTTCGCGATCGTGGCCTCGTTCAGGCCGACGGTGGACACGTAGTAGCCCTCGGCCCAGAACTTCCTGTTGCCGAACTTGTACTTCATGTTCGCGTGCCTGTCGAATACCATCAGCGAGCTCTTCCCCTTCAGGTAGCCCATCACGCTCGACACGCTGTACTTCGGCGGTATCGCCAGCAGCATGTGGACGTGGTCGGGCATCAGGTGCCCCTCGATGATCTCTATCCCCTTGTACTGGCAGAGCTTCCTGAAGATCTCCCCAAGGTCGGACCTTATTTGGTTGTAGATGACTTTGCGCCTATACTTCGGCGTGAACACGACGTGGTACTTGCACGTCCACTTCGTGTGCGACAGGCTGTAGGCCTTCTGGGCCATACGCCACCACCGCCCTCTCGACTCGGATTCCTTGCGGCCTGAACAATCGCAAGTGTCCGGCGAGGGGGCGGTTTTGTAAAGCCGTTTGGCCCCACCCGCATAGCGGGTGGTTTCTGATGCGGCGCGCTGCGCGCCCCGCACAGGCTAAAGCCTGTAA